>JAJXZA010000077.1 GCA_021780285.1 Planctomycetota bacterium | reverse complement strand
CCAAGCAGTACGCACGCCCCAACCTGCACCTTATTGAAGGCAGCACCATCCTTACCGATTTTGCCGGCCTGTCCGCCGATCTGATTCATCCAAGCGATTATGGCCACGCCCTTATGGGCGCTAATCTGGGAGCTTGCTTAAATCGCATCATCACCAAGGGGGCAAGTACCTAAGCCCACCAACCGCTTTTAAGTTTTTATCAGGAGAACTTTCGTTGACTTTGCAAAATGCCCAAGCCGCGGTGGATCAGCATCAGGCTCTCGGCCTGACTACCCACCGTCGGCCATCGCAGCATACCAATCATCCCGGAGCCCAATGGTTCAGCAGCGCCGGCCTGGGCCTTTTTATTCATTGGGGCATTGCATCGGTTCATGGCAATATAGATTTATCCTGGGCCATGATGGCCAACACGCCATACGACGCCGCCGCTGCCGGCCAAAATAAACTAACCCCCGCGGAATATTGGCGGCTCGCCGAGCGCTTCAGACCCGAACACTACAATCCCGATCAATGGCTCGCCGCCGCCGCCCAAGCCGGCTTTCAGTATGCCGTTCTTACAACCATGCATCACGACGGCTACACCCTGTGGCCGAGCCGGCATGCGGAGTTTGGCGTGCAAAGCCACCTGAACGGTCGAGATCTCGTTAAACCTTTTGTTGATGCCTGCCGCCGCCATGGCCTCAAAGTAGGCCTCTATTATTCGCCGCCCGACTGGCTTTTTGACCGCGAATATATGAGTTTTAACTATCGCAGTCATGATCAAAACCGCTTTGCCGGGCGACCACACTTTAATATTCACCATAAGCCCGTGATGCTTGCGGCAGCGCCGCCAGAACACCTCGCACAGAAGCGACGGTTGTTCCATCAGCGGGTGGAAGAACTGCTCACACGCTATGGCCGCATAGACCTGCTCTGGTTTGATGGCGGCGACCAGGACAACATCATTCGCGATCGCGCCCGCGAGCTTCAACCGCACATTGTCATCAACAGCCGCAGTTGTGATGGCGACTACGATTGCACCGAATGCGCACTTCCAAATGAGCGCCCGTCAGGCTGGTTTGAAACCTGCCATTGCTGGCAGCAGTCCTCCATTCCCGCCCAAAGCGGCGGAACCGTAGACGTCTGGGGCTACCTGAAAAGCGAACAATATAAAACAACCGCATGGATGCTCGAAACACTCGCACGGCTGCGATCGTGGAGTGCCAACCTGCTGGTCAACATAGGCCCGCGACCCGATGGGCAACTGCCCGACGTGGTTTACCAGCGACTGGCGCAGACCGCCGACTGGATGAAACTCAACCACGCATCCATCATTGGCGCAGGGCCGGGGCCTTGGCCGGAAAAATCCAATCGGCCCATAACAATAGCCGACGGCGTCTGGTATGTGCATTGCATTGAACAAGGCTCCATTTACCTTCGGCACAGCACCAAGCCAAAATCCATAACCTTCTTAGACACAGCTTTACCAGTCGCCTGGAATTTTGCTGATGGGCAATTGACGATTGACCTCATTGGCAACGAACAACCGCAAGAAATCGGCCATCGTGTACTGGCTATTCGTTGGCAATGACGCCAAATCCCGCTGCGCCGCTTACTTGCATGGGTTGGTAAAATGCGTCCAGCGTCGCACCACACAAAGGAAACATGATGGGCATATATGATTACCTGATTCTTGGCTTCTATTTTATTTTCATCTTCAGCATTGGCCTGATATTTCGGCGCTATAGCCGCGATATCAGTGATTATTTTCGAGGCGGCGGCAGCATGCTGTGGTGGATGAGCGGAGCTTCTGCACTCCTTGGGGCGCTTAGCGTTTGGAGTTTTACCGGCGCTGCCGGTGAAATCTATGATGCCGGCACTCTTATTCTCCTGGTTTTCTGGTCGAGCGTTATAGTGGGGGTTTTTGTATGGCTGGTCACCTGTTATAAGTTCCGACGGATGCGCGTGATCACGCCCGTACAAGCCATTCAACGCCGCTACGGCCCCGCTACCGAGCAACTTTATCTCTGGGTACAGCTCCCCCTTGGATTATTTTTCGGCGGCGTGGGGTTAAATACTCTGGCTGTTTTCATATCCTCCGCCTTTCACACGAATTTTCTCGCAACCATCGTGGTGGTAGGCGTGATCGTCATGTTTGTTTCGGCCGCCGGCGGAGCCTGGTCGGTGGTGGCCGGTGATTTTGTGCAGATGCTCATCATGTTTTCAGTTGTGCTGGTGGCGGCATTTTTAACGCTACGCCAGCCGGCGATTGGCGGCATCACCGGCCTGCTTCACAAATTACCGCCCGACCGACTCCACTGGACGTTGCTGGAGCGGCCCGGGGTGCTCACACTTTGGGGGGTGGCGCTGGTACTGCAAACCTTTATGATATACAACGACTTGTCGCAGGGGGCGGCCAAGTTTATGACCGTTAAAAATGAAACGCATGCGCGCAAAGCCGCACTGTTGCTTCTGGCTGTCTATATTTTTCTTCCGATCGTACTTATGATTCCGCCCTTGGCCGCAGTTATTTTGTTTCCGCATCTTAAAACACAGTTCCCCAACCTGGCGCATCCGCATGAAGGGGCTTATGTAGCCGTCTGCATGAAAGTAATGCCCCGCGGCATGTTGGGCCTGCTGGTAAGTGCTATGTTTGCCACCGCCATGGCCAACATGGATACGGGACTCAACCGCAATGCCGGTAACTTTGTGCAAAACTTTTATCAACAATTTCTGCGGCCCAAAGCCACACAAACCGAGCTGCTCGCCGCCAGCAGGATCACGACGGTGATATTTGGAATGATTATTATCGGCATTGGACTGCTGATCGCGCAGTTTCGCACGATGAATCTGTTTAACTTTGTCATTATCGCTTTCGCTCTGGTAGGCCCGCCAATCACCGTCCCCATGGTACTGGGGCTTTTTATCCGGCGAACGCCCTCCTGGGCCGGCTGGAGCACCATTATCGTCGGGTTTTTCATCAGCGCCCTCATGTACTGGGGCTTTAATCCAGATTGGATTAAGGGGCTGCTCGGTGTGCATCATGCCTATAACAAACAGGAACGTGATAATGTTGTTTTTGCAGCACAGTTTATCGCCGAGGTCGGCGTCGCCAGCCTCTGGTATTGGTTTACCATGCGCTTTGCCGCCCGCTCATCCCCGGAGTATCAGCGCAGCGCCGACGCATTCTTTGCCGATATGAAACGCCCCATTGACCCAATGGCCGAAGGCCTGGTATACGATGACACCCGCCAATACCGCGTGCTTAGCCGCATGTGTTTGGTCTACGGCGGCGTGGTACTGCTGGGAATGCTGATTCCCAATAATTTAACCGGAAGATTATGCTTTGGATTTATTGGCGGCGTTATCGTAAGCATTGGTATCCTGCTGCTCATAGCCGAGCGCCGCAGTCGTCGCTCCGTACCGGCGAGCCAATCACCCGACCGGTGAAGCAACCAATCGCCAAACTACGACGTTGCAGGGAAGCATGCCGGCTGCGGCCCCATCTGCGGCTCTGCGCCAGTCCCACGAGGCAGCGGTCATCGCCTTGCGGCGGCACCCGTGTAGCCCAGGTCATACAGCAATCCCACGGCCGGCAGCAAAAACCATCCACCGGCAAGCGAGCCATGAGTGCTCCAATTGCGGGCCAGCTCGTAGCCCAAAGTGGTTGCCGGCAGCACAAAAAAGCCCACCAGGGGCCACAACACCGTGTCAAAGGCCTTCGCCGGGTAGTCCGAGAACAGCCACAACATAGCCAGCGTAAATCGCGGCCAAATCGCCCCCGCCAGCAAAATGATGCATCCGGGCATAATCTGATCCCCTTCGCTTAAACGTAAGGTAATCGGTGCTTACGCGACCAACCTAAGCCAACCCCAATTTCAGGCTGGCAGAGGCACACTAGGCTTTAATGGAGTGTTATAATGCTTTTCTCATGGATCAAGCAATGGCGAATTGGTTTTATATCCCTCGTGTGCGGCGTTATCGTCGTGGCGGCCTTGTCCCTGCGGCTAATTCTGCATCCACCCGCGTTCTTATACGGAGCGGCCGGTATGTTTGACGATCAGGTGCGCGCACCCGACTTCCCGCCGGATTTTAAGTGGCTCAATACGCCTGAACCTCTGAGCTTTAAGCATCAGCTCAAGGGGCAGGTTGTGCTGCTCGATTTTTGGACCTACGGCTGCATCAATTGCATGCACATTATTCCCGATCTTGATTACCTGCAGGACCATTTCAAAGGCCAGCCATTTGTTATTATTGGAGTGCATTCCGCAAAGTTCACCAACGAAAGCACCCTCGCCAATATACGCCAGGCGGTGCTTCGCTATAAAATCCAGCACCCCATCGTGGTAGATCAAAACATGAAAATCTGGGACAGCTATGGAGTAAACAGTTGGCCCACGCTCGTGCTGGTAGATGCCCGCGGACGCATTGTGGGTGCCGTCTCCGGCGAAGGCAACCGCGACAGTCTCGAAAAAGTCATTGCCAAAACACTGCTGACCGACCGACTGCACGGCTGGCTCGCCAAAGAGCCTTTGGTACTGCCGCATCAAGCCGCCATGCAGTCGGCTTCAGGCTTGTCTTTCCCCGGTAAGGTGCTGGCCGATGCCCAAGGAAAGCGGATTTTCATCAGCGACAGCGACCATAACCGCATTGTGATCGCTTCCTGGCCCAACGATCACGCCATGGCTACGCTCGAAGCCGTTATCGGCTGCGGTAAAGCCGGCCGCCGCGACGGCCCGGCGGCAACCGCCGAGTTTAACGGCCCGCAAGGTCTCGCTTTGGAAGGACACAATCTCTACGTTGCCGACACACTTAACCACTTGATTCGCAAAGTCAACCTCAAAACCATGCAGGTAACTACCATCCTTGGCACTGGCCGTGAAGTTTATGATGTTACCGGCGGCGGAACAGGCACCGCACAAGGCATTAACTCGCCCTGGGACTTGGCGGTGCGCGCACAGACGCTTTACGTTGCAATGGCCGGTGAGCATCAAATTTGGAAGTTGAATCTCAAAACGCTCAAGGCGCAGCCGCTGGCTGGTTCCGGCGGTGAGGGCTTGCAGAACGGCTACGGCCCTGATGCCGCGCTCGCTCAACCCTCAGGCTTGGCCCTCGACGGCAACACGCTTTATTTTGCTGATTCTGAAAACAGCGCCGTCCGCGGTGTAAACCTTACCGACGACAACGTTTTTACCGTGGTAGGCCACGGCTTGTTTGACTTTGGCGATGAAGATGGCAACCGCGACGTGGCCCTGTTGCAGCACGACTTGGGCGTAGCGGTCTTCCAAAATAAACTGCTTGTTGCCGATACCTACAATCATAAACTGCGACTTATCAATCCCAAGACGGGCAATGTATCCACCTTTGCGGGCACGGGCCAGCCGGGCGTCGGCGCCCCCGGCGGCGCGGTGCAGTTTTATGAACCCGGAGGCCTAAGCGTCAGCGGCAACACCATTTTTGTCGCCGATACCGACAACCAGCGCATCGTCATGATCAATGGCCGCACCAAGGCCTGGCATGAATTGGTTATTGCCGGCCTGCATTCGCCCGTTACAGCGCAGCAGCCGGCGGCTGGTGATTCCGAAACACCGGCAACCGCCCTGGTGAAGTTGACCCTCAACGATGGTAAACCAATTATCATCAATGCCGATTTGCACATTCCCACCGATGCGCACCTCACACCGGGTGTACCCGTCTCACTGCGAATAACAGACGGCAGTTCGGTACTCTTACAACAAACCCTGGGGGCCGGCAAGACGCATCAAGTTACCTTCACAATTAATCCCAAAACATTGCCCAAGTCGGCCCTGGGAGCCGATGCCGCCTGGACGTTCGATATTTACTACAGTTACTGCACCAATGGCCTCGCATCGGTTTGCCGCCCAGCACAAGCCCGCTGGCAGGCGCATGTGGCATTCGCAAGCAGCGGCAGCAACGCCATCAACCTGCCACGGCAATAACCCGATAACTTTGCAAAACATATTTGCAGATTACAGGCTATACCGGCGATGCAACTATGTGATTTTTGATCTATACTAAACTCTGGGTTGACGCATGCACACCATGAGATGCTTTACCTATTCCGCCGACTAATCATCACTTAATGTCGCTTGGGGCGACGACACAAGAGCGACATGTTGCCCGCTATGCCCGGCTGCTGAGCCGATTGCAGTTGGCATTAAGCAGATTCAGCACTATTATCCGTGCGTAAATTATGTTTGAGGTAGTCATATGCAAAAGTTCGGTCTTCTAACGGGTATCGTGGCCATCCTTGCAGCGTGTATTAACGTAGCGCCGCACGCTACGGCAGCAGCACCGCCGCAAACACTGAAGATTTTGGGGGCATCCGCCCAATTGCGGGTGACTGTTTCCCCCGGCATTGGAAGCTATGCCGTTACCTTTACCCCATTCCATTGGTCGTTTGGCGGCACCGTCGGCAAGCCGATCACCCAGGCCATGATAAAATCAGGTACAGACGCCAACGGTCATTGGCGGGAAATAGCTTTTACCTGGCCAGGCGAGCAGGCCAATCCGGCTTTTATTCGATGCTATTCAAAAACGCCGATTATTGAGTTTAATCTTGATATTCACGGGCCGGGCCAGGCTCCATTTCCCATTTTTCCGGCAGTCAGGCAGGCCCCGGCCGGATTATTACATCTTAGTTTTGCCAACCATGTGTTTTATCCGCATGTGTTTAAAACGGCCCCAACTGCGGCTCCCTGGATTTTATTCGACAGGCATTTTAATACCGTCGTCATCTCACCGCTGCACAGCTTTATGACCAATGCCATGATCGGCAACGGCCGATCGCTGATTGGTCAAACCGTAGGCCCGCGGGTACGACTGACGGGCGGCGCATTACGCCTCGCCACAATCATGGTGTTTGGACATGGCATTGAGAATACCTTCAGCCAATGGGGCCGGGCGTTAACCACCTCGTTTCATCGGCCGCATACAGCCAACAACGCCGATCCACTGCTCAAATACCTCGGCTACTGGACTGACAACGGCGCAATCTACTATTACAATTTTGATAAAACGATTGGCTATACTGGCACCCTGTTGGCGGTAAAAAAGCAATTTGCCTCTGAACATATTCCCCTCCATTATATGCAGCTCGATAGTTGGTGGTATCAAAAATCAAACACGTCCGTCAGCGGCCGACCGCTTGGCGCCATGAATGACAAAATCGCGCAAGGCACATGGAATCACTACGGCGGAACGATGCTCTATAAAGCAGCTCCGGAACTTTTTCCGGATGGCTTGGCCGCATTTCAGCATCATCTCGGCATGCCGCTTATAACACATGCCCGCTGGATTGATCCCGCCAGTCCTTACCATACGAAATATCTGATATCCGGCGTCGCCGCGATTGACCCGCGCTGGTGGAATCATATAGTTCACTACCTCTATGCATCAGGCGTGATCTGCTATGAGCAAGACTGGCTCAATGAAATCTATCGCCATTCGCCGGCCATGGCCACAACGCCGGGCGTCGGTCGGGCATTTACCGATGACATGGCCGCGGCATGTCAGAAGTATGGCTTGGCCATGCAATACTGTATGGAAACTCCACGCTTTTTGCTGCAAGGCGCGCACTACGGCAACCTTACGTCCGTTCGCGTAGCGACCGACCGCTTCTGCCCGGATCGTTATAACGATGCCATTTACAACGACGCATTTGCCAGCGCGATTGGCTCGTGGCCGTGGGTAGACAACTTTCGCAGCACCGAAACCGAGAATCTTTTGGTCGCCACGCTCACAGCCGGGCCTGTCGGCGTTAGCGATGCAATGGGCAAAGAGTCCGCTTCCAATATTTTTCACGCAATTCGCGCCGACGGTGTCATAGTAAAACCCGATCAACCGCTGGTCCCAACTGACCAGACCATACTCGCCGATGCGCTGCGGCAGCGCCGGCCTTTAATCGCCGCTACGTTTACCAACCATGGCTGCCGCACCGACTATGTTTTTATTTGCCGCCGCAAGCACGACCACAGCACGTTCGCCTTCACCCCGGCTTCACTGGGGTTTTTTGGTCAATGTTACCTGTACAATCTGTTGCGCCATAGCGGTCGTGCACAGGCAGCCAAAGCAATCGTAAGCGCACACCTGAAGCCAGGCGGCTGGCGATGTTATGAACTCTGCCCAATAAAATCGGGTATGGCCCTGCTTGGAGATACCGCACAGTTTGTGCCCACAGGGCGCAGCCGCATTCCGCATGCCGCCATTAGCCATGGTACATTGACGATTGCGTTGCGATTTGCCAAAGGCGAAGCCGCTTTGCCGCTGCAGGTTTATGCCGCCGCCATGCCCAAAGTAACCACTTCCAGTGGGGCTATTTCTGCAGTGCGTTATCATGGTCATATTGCGTCATTCCAGGTTAAACGCAGCAGCTCAAGTTCTGCCGAGACCATTACCATCACCGTTCGCGCCGGAGGATAAACAGTCGGCGCCAAAACCTTATGGCCTTGGCCGCAGGCATCTTACTTTTTACGCAACACACCTGCTTCGGGTGCTTATTTCAGTCCGCAGCGAGCCAATCTGAATGCGCAGCCATTTGCAGATCGTGCTCCCGCCCTCCGAGCCTATATCCAAGACTATTTCGCCCTCATCGGCAAAGCGGCCTCGCCCAGCGTTTCACTCTTGCCACCCATGACGCTAGAATAGCCTCCGCTGCCCAGCAGGCTTAACGGGTTTGAGCATACGCCGGGTTATGAGCCGCGCTGGCAATCGGAAAGGTACAAGATGTCGGCTATTGAAAAAGACAACTCACCAACCGAGCCTGGATGGAGCCCCCTCGATCCAATAACCACTATGGGCAGCAGCATATATAACGCCATCCAGGGCCTCGGCGATTTTGGCCGTTTTTTAGGGTCCATTCTGCACTGGTGTTTTCGCGGGCCTACACGCATGGGTTGGCGCGATATGATGACGCAGATGTATGAAATGGGCACCCGCTCCATTCCGGTTGTTATGCTTACCGGTGCATTCATTGGAGCCGTACTCGCCATTGAGGCGTATCCCCAATTCCAGGCCCTTGGCTTTGCCAGTCGGCTCGGCTCCGTGGTAGTGGTCAGCGTTGTCAAACAGATCGGCCCTGTACTCACCGCCGTCATGCTCGCTGGCCGCGTCGGGGGAGCCATGACCGCCGAACTCGGCACGATGAAGGTCACGGAACAGGTAGACGCCCTGCGGGCCATGGCCGCCGATCCCATACGCACGCTCGCCGTGCCGCGCTTTTTGGCTTGCGTTTTGATGACCCCTGTACTTACTGTTTTCAGCGACATCATCGGTGCTATCGGCGGTTGGCTTATCGCGGTTAAGGTCGAGGGCGTCAACAACTATCACTTCTGGCACTACGCATCACAAGCTACCGATCTTTTCACCATCAACACCGGCCTTATTAAGAGCTTTTTCTTTGGTGTAGCCATCGCCAGTATCGCCTGCTATAAGGGCTTTCGCAGCGGTTCGGGCGCACAAGGCGTAGGTCGCGCCTGCACCGAAAGCTTTGTAGCCAGCTTCGTCGTCATTCTCGTTATGAACTTTTTTCTGGCGACCATGCTCAATAATATTTACAACATTTACTGGCCCAGCCAGGCCCCGCTATTTTAACCCAAGGAACGTCATTCATGCTCGATCCGGTATGCAAGGCCGCCGACGAACGCATGCCCGAAGGGGCCGCGATCATCCGTTTCGAAAATGTCTCCAAGCGATTTGGCCCGCTTGTGGTGTTCAACAATTTATCGCTCGATATTCCAGCCGACGAAACGCTTGTGGTCATGGGGCCGTCAGGCGTCGGCAAGTCGGTGCTGCTGAAGTTGATCGTCGGCCTTTTGCGGCCCGATTCCGGCGAAATTTATTTTCACGGCTGCCGCATTGACACACTCTCCGAGGGTGAGCTGGAACCCATTCGCAAACGATTTGGGTTTCTTTTTCAAATGGGCGCTCTCTTCGATTCCATGACCGTCGGAGAAAATGTGTCTTTTCCGCTGCGCCAGCAGGGCATTCGCTCTGACGCTCACATTCGAGATGTTGTCCATGAAAAACTTAGCGTCGTCGGCCTGGAAGGTATTGAGCAAAAGATGCCCGGCGACCTTTCCGGCGGCCAACGCAAACGCGTTGCACTGGCAAGGGCTATCGCTATGAACCCCGAGGTTGTGCTTTACGATGAGCCCACCACCGGGCTTGATCCTATTCGTTCGGACGTTATTAACGAACTTATTCTCAAACTTAAAGAGGAACTCAAGGTTACCGGTATCGTCGTAACTCACGACATGACCAGCGCATTCAAGGTTGCTGACCATATCGTTATGCTTCTTGATGGTAAAATTATCGCCCGTGGAACCAGCGATGAAATTCGCACCTGTAAGGATGAGCGCGTCTGCCGCTTCATTCATGGTCGCGCCAGCGAAGAGGACCTCAAGGCTTTGCACCGCATGTAAAGCATAAACGCCTGCCCGGCTCAACGGCCCCCTTTATTCAAAAGGCAACTCCGCATGCTCATGGCTTTTGTTCTGCTGTTGATACTGATAAACCTTTTCTGGCTGCTGGTGCTTTGCATGGGTTGGGCCGGGCGGCAATTTAAGCTCACCTACAACGCAGCCGACCCTGCTGAAAAGCTCGATTCGCAATTTCCACCAATAAACAGCATACCAGACTCCCAAACAGATTTTTCGACTGATGCCCCCAGCATCACCATGATTGTCCCCGGTCGTAACGAAGGCCACGTGCTGCTTTCCACCCTTGGGTCAATGTGTCGTCAGGACTATCCCGATTTGAATATCATTTTTGTGGACGATCAATCCACCGACAACACGCCGGAGGTTTGCCGATCACTTACCATACAATACCCCCACTTAACGGTGCTTGTGAATAAACAATCTCCGCCGCCGGGCTGGGTTGGCAAAAATTGGGCGATTGCCCAGGCTTTGCCAAAGGCAACCGGAGATTATCTTTTATTTGCCGATTCTGACATACAGTTCCATCCCGCAGCCCTTCGCCAGGCCATGTGGCTCGCACAGCGCCGTCAGACCGATTTACTGAGCCTGCTGCCCCGGCCCGACGGCGGTACCCGCATGGAGCAGGCCTTTATGCTGGTCGCATTTATGCTGGTCTTTGCCATCGCTCCGCCAGCCCATAGCAACGATCCACGTCGCCGACACGTGATGACCGCCGGGGCTTTCATGCTTTTTCGCCGCAGCGTTTATGACGCCATCGGCCGCCACGAAGCCATTAAAGGCCAAATCATCGAAGACCTCGCACTCGGCCGCCGAACCAAAACCGCGGGTTATCGCGTCTTTTCAACCTTTACCCAGGACCTTGCTTTTGGCCGCATGTATGAGGGCCTTGCCGACTGTTTTCGCGGGGCTAAAAAAAATGCCTACGCGGGCGTGCGCTATAATCCTTTGCTCCTTTTGGCTATGGAGCTTTTTCTGCTGCTGGTCGGCGGACTCCTGCCGCTTTATCCGCTTGGCGCAGCGCTGGCCTGTTGGCTCCGGCCCGGTGTCGGCGCCTCGGCCTCGCTGGTGATGGCTCTGGCTGCCAACATCCTGGCCATTACTCATGTGCGGCGATTTCGCCAATGGATGCGCGGAACACCCGGAGCCGAATGGCTCTTTACCCCGGCGATTTTTTTTGCAATCGCAGTTCTTGCCGCCAGCGCCTGGGACTACTACCGCGGCGGCAATTCATGGGCTGGCCGCACCTATGAGCGCCAACATGTGGAACACCCCGACAATGCTCTCGCCCACCTTATTCCCAAAACTGCAGCACCCACGTCATCCGGCGCAAATCGTCAGTAATACCTTACCCATTGGACCGCGAGCCAAATACTCAAACGCCTGCGGCAACTCATCAAAATCAAAGCCTCGGTCAATAACAGGAGCCGCTTCGGCTTGCCGAAGAGTTGTCAAAATGTCTTGCCAGGCTGCCTGCGCCTCGGCTGCACTGTACGTTCCTGCCGCTACGCCGCCCACACGCAGCCGCCGGAAAAACAGGCTCGCGGTATTGAACTGCGGCACCGGCCCCGCCAACCGCCCCACAACACTTATGCGGCCATTGGGGCCGAGCACATCCACAACATCGCTGAAGCCCGCGCCGCCAATATTATCTATCACCAGATTAACTTTGCGGCCGCCCGCATATTCCATGAGACCTTTGCGCCACTGGCTATCATCCGGAGAACCGACCCAGACCGCTCCTGATTGCCGCAGCTTTTCCTGCTTTGCCGGGCTGCGGGAAAGCGCCATCGCCCTATGCCCCAGCCCCTTCGCAAGTTGTACGCTCGCAATACCCACGCCGCCGGAGGCTCCGGTTATAAGAATGTTGCTCGCCGGAGGTAAATCCCACTGTGTTATCGCCTGCCACGCCGTAAGATAGGTCAGGCTGCCGCCGCCCGCTTGCTGAAGCGTCCAACCCTCTGGTACCGCAACCAGGTTGTCAGCCGGCACACATACGAATTCGGCAAATGTCCCTGCCCGTTCTACACCAACGGCACCGCGAAGCAACATCGCCCGTTGGCCCGGCCGCCAACCCGTGACGCCTGCCCCCACCGCAGCAATTTCCCCAACACCATCACGGCCCAATATGTGCGGCAGAGCTGGCCGAGCCGGATATGCTCCTTCGGCAAGGTAGCGATCAGCCGGATTAAGCGCAGCAAAGTGAACCCGCAGCAACACCTCGCCTGATGCAGGCTCGGGGGAAGCCATCTCGCCAATATGCAGATTCTCCAAACCGCCGAGTTTATCAAGTAGCCATGCTTTCATTTATCTTTTTCCCGTGCAAGCGTTGCAACTGTTCCCCGTCGTCGGCCAGCCTTTGGAGGCTTTAACCACACATAGTCCTTTATTCTACGATGTTGACCTGCAAAATAAATATTCGTTGAATTGGAGTTTCGGTAATTTTATCCCTGGCGCGCGGACTCCCCGTTTGCGGCCGGTGTGGTCGCATTTCATCAAGAGGTATGAGTGGCATGTGGTTTGATCCAGTGGTTTTGGGG
>JAJXZA010000212.1 GCA_021780285.1 Planctomycetota bacterium | reverse complement strand
ACACCAACTTACAACAAATTGGCACCGCTGCAGCCTTCGACGCCATACGCCAATACAATTTTGTGAATTTTGAGGACGAGACAACGCAACCGGCTCTTTATGCAGCCGGTTTCTGGCAGTCACGCCAAGAACGCACCCAACTGTTGCAAAGCGCGAAAGGCGAAACTGGTTTATGACCGAAGCGGGCTCAAAGCCTGTGATTCATCCAAGAAGCCTGTCCGAGTAATCGCTATGGCGTACGCTTTTACAGTCCGAGGTTCAGCAGGTTGCCCCGGATATCAAAAGCCTCGAGCAGCACGGCGTCGCCTGCCAGGGCGGCGTCCGGATAGATGTTGAACCGTTTGCCCGAGCGATCTTCAAGCGCCACAAGCTGCTTGCGTTTGCGGTTGAGTATAAATGTCGCCACGGTCGGGTAGACGCGTACGTCTATGCGGCTTACATCGGCACGTGAAGCCCCGGCTGCGAGCCGCCGCATGACATCGAGCGTGACGCTTTCAGGCGTTTTAATCAGCGCCGCGCCGCGGCAATGCGGGCAGTCCTGATAAATGCTTCGCTTGAGGCTCGGCTTAACCCGCTGGCGGGTCAGTTCCACCATGCAGAACTGGCTCATGCGCAGCACCTTGGCGCGGGCGCGGTCGAGCTTCATTTCTTCCCGCAGCAGCCGCTCAATTTCGCGCTTGTGGCGGTCTTCACGCATGTCTATAAAATCTATAACCACCACGCCGCCAAGGTCGCGCAGCCGCAGTTGCCGGCATATTTCCTTAATGGCGTCTTTGTTGATGTTGTACGCGGTAAGCTCCGCATCGCGGAACTCGCGGTAGCGCCCCGAGTTTACGTCAATGGCCACCAGGGCCTCGGCGGAATCTATCACCAGCGAGCCGCCGTTGGGCATTTCCACCCGGCGGCTGTTGATTTTTTCGATCTGCCGTTCCACGTTAAACCGCTGAAACAGCGGCAGCGTCTCGGTGTATTGGTCAACCAATTCGGCGGCCGCGGGGTTTACAATTGAGAGAAAATCGCGCACGCGCGCGGCCACCTGCGGATCGTCCACGATAATGCGGTCAAAATCTTCAATGGGCAGGTCACGAATGGTGCGAATAACCAGGTCGCTTTCCTGATACAGCTCGGTGGGGGCGGCCTGCGTGGTAATGCGCTGGCCGATCTGCCGCCACATGCGCACCAGGTACATGAGGTCCTGTTGCAGTTCTTTTTTGGTGCGGTCTATACCGGCGGTGCGAATGATGAAGCCCAGGTTTTTGGGCGGGTCCAGCTCTTGAAGTATTTTGCGCAAAGCCCGGCGCTGGGTCTCATCCTCTATTTTACGTGATACGCCAAGCTGGCTCATGCCGGGCATCATCACAAGGTAGCGGCCGGGGAGGCTGATGTAGCTGGTAAGCGTCGGGCCTTTGGTGCCGATGCCTTCTTTGGTCACCTGCACAATAATTTCCTGGCCGCGACGCAGGCACTGCTGAATGGGCGGTCGGCTGTGACGCGGAGTTTTGCGGCCGACTTTTTCCATCGGCAGAATGTGGTCGGGGCCGGCCTCCATATCAAACTCTTCGATGGCGTCTTCGGAAAACTCAAGATCGCCCTCACCATAAATGCCGCCCGGCGCTGCTGATTCAATATCGGTGTCGTCGCCGTCGGGAAGTCCCTCGGCTGCGCCGCGCGGGCCGCGCTTTGGGCCGAGGCTTCGCCGTGCGCCCGAAAAGTATTGCGGATGCAGGTCGCTTATATGCAAAAACCCGTTCTTGCCGATGCCAAAATCAATAAATGCCGCCTGAATTGCAGGCTCCACATTGGTAACGCGGCCTTTGTAGATATTGCCTACGTGCAATTCGGTGCTGGCGCGCTCCATGTACAGCTCGTCGAGAACACCCTGTTGCAAAACGGCAATGCGCACTTCGTCCTCATCGGCGACGTTAATGAGCAGTTGCCGCGGCGGGCCGCTGCGGCGAACCGGCGGAGCCGGCGCGGCCGCCTGCACGGCTTCGCTGCCGGCTTGGGCCATTGCCAAAATAGCTTCGGGCAACGCTGAAGCGGCCTGGGGGGTGGTATCGGTCGCTTCGTTCTTCGCTGCGCCGGTTAAAAGCCACTCGCCGGTCGTGTTGGCCGGTGGTGTGGTTGGCTTGTTGGCATACCCCGGCGCTTCCACATGGTGTCGGCCATGCGGATGGGGATGGCCATGGGTAGAAGGAGATGCTCCGGGTGTCGAAGCCGGCGGAATGGGTTCGCCGGCGACCGGCGGTGTACCGCTGGGTCTGAATTGTTGCCGCGTGCGGGTGGTGCCGCCAAAGCTGCGCCGCCCCAGATGGCGAATGGCCCCCGGGCCGGCTCGGGCCACAAGATGCCGCGCGCCCAGCCGCATGGCGGGTGTCGTATTTGGGGGCAGTGCCGAAACATCAGCCAGCGGCGATTCCAGGGGTGGACGCCGCGGGCTGCTGGTGCGGGGCCTTGGTTCCAAAGATCGCTGCGGCGCCGGTTTGGAAGTTTCTTCTCCAGCGACCTCTGCGGGTGGCTGAAGGGGCGGCTCGATGGCGGATGATGGCGCAGGCGACTGCAAGCCGGGTTCATCAGATCGCGATTCGGCAATGATTTCGGTCGAATCCGCTGTTTCCGCTGCGACTGATGCAGCATTATCTATTGGTGCGTCAGCCTCTGGTGCAGCCTCCTGCGACAGTTCGGGCGCGGCGGCGGCCGGGACGCGTTTGCTTCGGCCGCGACCACGATGCCCGCGACCACCGCGTCGGCGTCGGCGCCGCGTTTTGCCGGTGGCAGTGCTGTCGGCCGGAGCGTCGTCGGATGGCCCCGCGTCGCTCGCCGCCGAATCGGCTGCGGATGTTAATTCTGCGCTACTTGAGTCAGTCGGCATAGACTGCTCAAACGCTTCCGATGGTTCTAAACTGATGGTAAACCCTCAACATTATGCGTGTTGTATTGTGTGTGGGCGAAACCCAAAAAATTACAGCTTCGCCATCCATAGGCGAACGCCGCGCTACGGATAAATCTCCTTAAGTATACGTGTTTTGCTGACATAAGTCACGCCAGCCGCGGCCGATTAGAGCCGGTGGGTCTGCCAATTTTTCTGGCGTGACGCGATATTTCATCGTCATAACCCATGTTTTTGTAGTGCAAATGCCGTTTGGTATGATTCGGCATGGCCCGACGCCCGATTTATTGGCAGACCCGAGCCGGTTGCGTTGTCTTAAACCGCTTGACTGAAGCTGATTTGTGCAGAGGCGGTGAAAGGCGTTACCCGCAGATGTGAGGCATCAGGTCGTTTTATTACGTTTAAA
>JAJXZA010000220.1 GCA_021780285.1 Planctomycetota bacterium | reverse complement strand
GCTTCGAATGAGTTACGCGAGATATTTCAGCAAGGGGGAATCGCCAAGTGATTAAAAAGCCAAATAATGCCCAAGCCAGGGCTTTGCGGCAGATCGTCAGCCGCGCCAGTGAGGCCTACAAAAGATCATTAATTGGGTATCAGGCTGGTTTAGCTTGGGATTATGTGGTGCTGACCGCAGCCAACGAACATCAGGCGGCCGGCTATCGTCACGAATTGGCCCTGCGCACCAGCGGTAATGGCCCTATGGGGGCGTTTTTTCCGGCCAGCCAGCAAACATTGGTCGTGGCCGATCCGCCCGGCTTTCGCATCGGTTCGGGTGGGGCGACATTTTATGTTCTGCGTCAAATACTTAAACGCCAGAAAGCACTGGGTGATAAGCGCGGTTTTGATTCGCTGCGAGTCTTGCTGATTCACTCCGGTGGCGCATCGCAACGAATTCCGCAGTTTTCGCCGCTGGGCAAAATATTCATGCCTCTGCCCATGGTGAGGCCCGATGGCCAACTGATGACCATTTTTGACCACCTGTACCTTATGACAGCTCCGTTGCCGCCAAAACTCGGGGCGGGAATGCTTGTGGCCGCGGGCGATGTGTTTTTGCTGTTTGATGGTGGGGCTATACCCAGCCAGCCATCCGGTATAACCGCACTGGGCATTCGCGCGCCTGCGATCTTGGGTCAGGGGCATGGCGTGTTTATTCCGAGCGTCTCCGGCAACAAAATGGCCCAGGTGACAAAGGTATCGTTTCCGTTGGTGGCCGGCACTCTGCAGAAGGCCTCGGTCGCCGAGCTGTCGCAAGCCGGCGCGGTGGATGCTCGCGGCAACGTACTTATTGACTCAGGTTTGGTGCATTTTGACGCGGCCGCCACCAGCAAACTCAGCAATCTTGGTGCGGTGTACACGCCAGCCTGGAATCGCCGCCACCGCCGCAGTATAGATTTGTACGCCGACATTATTCCTGCGGCGCGACTGGGCGCTTCTCCCCCGGATGCTCATGAGCCTGGGGCTGTACTTATTCGGGATATGCAGCGGGCATTTGAGTCAACTCCGTTGTGCTGTCATGAGTTGGCGCGATCGCACTTTCAGCATCTCGGAACGACGCGGCAATTCCGCGACGCCGTGACCGGCCGTGATAACTCCCCGATTTGCAGCTTGTTTCAGCAGAATGTTCGCCTGGCGGCTGACGTGATAAAGACAACCGCGCGCGTATATCAATCGGTCATTGCAGCGGCAAATTCGCGTATGGGGCCTGATAGCGTGGTGGAAAATTGTTTGATTAACTCTCCGGTTGTGCTGGAAGCCGGAGCGATGCTCTCGAACGTCACTGTGGATGCAACCAGCGTACTTCGTGTGCCCGAGAATACCTTGGTGTATGGTGCGGCTCTTCGTGTCGCGCGCCAACGCGGAACAGTCATTGTAGTGTGCGGCGTCAACGACGACCCCAAAACAGATCATAGCCTGTGCAACCTGAGTCTTAAGCAATGGCTTAAGCTCGCACGGGTGAAGCCTCGCGATTTGTGGCCTGCAGGGGAAAAAAAGCGAAATCTCTGGACCGCCCGCCTTTATCCAATGTGGGGGGGCAATGAGGACTGGAGCGATATTTTATGGCTTGCCCGACCGCAGACGGCCACGGCTGCCCAGCGGATGGCCTGGCGCAAAGCTCGCCGATACTCCATGGGTGAAGTTCTCGCATTGGTTGATGCCGCCGCCATGGCAGAGCATCGCGACACCATTGCAGGCCGGCTTGAAGCAATGCAGTGGTTGCAGGCAGTGAAAGACAATGCCGCGTCATCTGTGCAAGGCACTATCGCTCATTTTGGCGTGCGGGGCTATGGGCAACTTGTGCAGGCCATCGCGGCAGAGGCCGCCAATATGGCTCTGCGTCCGCTCACCCGGGCACGACTTAATTGGTCTCTGGCAGAGATCATTTCGCGGCCGCTGTTTCCGCGAGGCGCGGCGGGTAAGATCAAACCGATTGTCCTAAGGCAGCAGGCGTTTGCAGCGGTGCGCGATGCGGTCAACAGCTCCGCCTCATTTGCCAAAAACAACGCGCAGGCTGCAGCGCTGCAGCATCTGCCCCATCGTGTCAGAGCCTTGGCTCCGGTACGGCTGGACCTTGCAGGTGGTTGGAGCGATACACCTCCGTATTGCCTTGAAGAGGGCGGTGCTGTCGTTAACGTGGCCATTGACCTTAACGACGTCGAACCGATTGAGTCTTCGCTTACCCCGCTCGACGAGCCTGTGGTGCGGCTGATATCGCGTGATCTGGGTCGTATGCTGGTGATTCGAAGCCCCGAGCAACTTCGTACCGCCATAAATACTCAAGATGTATTTGGGTTGCATCGCGCGGCGCTGCAGCTTTGCGGCCTGATGCCGCTGCCGAATGAAACCTCGCAGCGGCGATGGCTTAATCGTGTAAGTCCCAACGGCGGTGGTTTCGAGTTGGCAACCGCCAGCAATCTGCCCAAAGGCTCTGGCATGGGCACAAGCTCTATCCTGGGGGCTACCACGCTGGCGGTGCTGCGCAGTGCAACTGGCCAGCAAAATGATCCTGAAGCGCTTTTTGAACAGACGCTGCAGCTTGAGCAGGTATTGGGAGCAGGCGGCGGTTGGCAGGATCAGGTGGGAGGTATTATTGGCGGGGTTAAACTCATCACCACTCGCCCGGGACTGGTTCAAAGGCTGCAGGTCAAACGCGTGCCAATAAATCCGCGGCAACTGCAAGACCTTCAGGATCGGCTGGTTGTTTACTTTACAGGCCGTCAGCGATTGGCCCGTAATATTTTGCGGGAGGTGATGGGGCGGTATCTGTCGCGCGAGCCGGGGGCCTTAGTTTTATTTAACGAGCTTAAGCAATCGGCCATGGCCTGCGCTGCGGCGCTTGAACATGCCGACTGGCTGTCGTGCGCGGCAGAAATCAACCGCTATTGGCGCATCAAAAAAGATCTATTTGCCGGTTCGACCACTCCTGCCATTGATGCGCTATTTTTGGAACTGCGACCTTATTATCTAGCCGCATGCCTATCCGGAGCTGGTGGCGGCGGCTTTGCGTTCTTTTTATGCTCCGGCCCCGACCAAGCTCACCGCCTGCGAACGGAATTGTCGCGTATTTCGCTGCGCCCCGGATCGCTTGGTTTGGCATTTGCCGTACGCGTCAATACTGTGGGGCTGCGTGTAGGCTACTAATTGGGCCGGTTCTCAAAACTCACAAAATTGTATTGGCGTATGGCGTCGAAGGCTGCAGCGGTGCCAATTTGTTGTAAGTTGGTGTCTTAAAGCTTGGCCAAGAAGCTTATCGTGGTAAGTAATGCCATCCTGGCGCAG
>JAJXZA010000080.1 GCA_021780285.1 Planctomycetota bacterium | reverse complement strand
TTCGGGCATGGGAAATAAGTCTCCGTAGTTAACCAAATTCAAGACCATGGATTATACTCTTGCCGGCGATGGTTGACAATGCCGCCGCTGTGGCCCTGTGAAAATATCGCGTGCGCCGGCGGCGCGGTTGCAACGCCGGGCAAAAGCCATTACACTTTCCGGTTCGGATTTTGGCGGAGTCTGCCGGGTTCCAGCGGCCGAAGAGGCTGTTGACGGAACGCCGGCCTTCCGGGTGGCTCGCTTGCCGGCCGATGGTAGGCCGCAGGTGGCAGCAACGAAATAAAAGGTTAACTATGCCGACAATCAATCAGTTGATCAAAAAGCCGCGTCGTAGTCTCCAACGCATCAACAAGGTGAAAGACCTTGAGGCGTCGCCGCAGCGTCGTGGGGTGTGTCTGGTGGTCAAAACCATGACCCCCAAGAAGCCCAACTCGGCTTTGCGTAAGGTCGCCCGCGTGCGGCTCTCGAACGGTAAAGAAGTTACCGCCTACATCCCCGGCATAGACCACAATCTGCAGGAACACTCAATTGTGCTCGTGCGGGGCGGCCGCGTACGCGACCTGCCCGGCGTGCGTTACCACATTGTTCGCGGCGTGCTCGATGCCGGCGGCGTAGAAGCCCGCCGTCGCAGCCGCTCGAAGTACGGAGCCAAGAAACCCAAATAACATTGTCAAAATTCAACCGGCGGCTCGGATGTTCCGACCCGCATGCCTTGAAGTATCCCGAATCTTGCTGATTCGAACCGGAGAAATGAAAGGAAGCCATGGGCGCCAAATCGTTTACTGTCAGTGCCACGAATCTCAAACCCGACCCGGTCTATGGGTCGCTTACCCTGAGCAAGTTCATCAACTGCCTGATGTATGACGGCAAAAAAGCCACCGCTCAGCGCGTGGTGTACGGAGCCTTGGACCTCATTGGCAAGCGCGTCAAAGACGCCAAGCCCATTGAGATTTTTGAGCTTGCCATGAATAACGTCAAACCCAATATCGAAACACGATCCCGTCGCGTCGGCGGTCAGAACTATCAGGTGCCCATGGCTGTGTCGCGCAAGCGGCAGCAAAGCCTTGCCATCCGCTGGATTCTCGAAGCTATCCGCTCCAAGGCCGGCAAACCGATGATGGAACGCCTCGCCGAGGAACTCATTGCCGCGAGCAAGCGCGAAGGCTCTGCGATGCAAACCCGCGAAAACGTGCATAAGATGGCCGAAGCCAACCGCGCCTTCTCGCACTTTGCATGGTAATTGCGAACTCTTAAAACGCCTGCTGCAGCATCATCCCGATATGATAGATCGGGATGATGTTTTTATTGCGCCGTGCCGTGGCGTAGTTAGTCTTTTGGGTTGTGTCAACGTGACAATCTTGACCGGATTCTTGGTCGGCAATCCGCTTGATTGCGCGGCTGTCGGTGCAAGATAATATTATCTGCATGGCACGGCTTGCGATGGCCTCAAGCCGCCGCTGCGATGAAGTGATGCCGCTCACGCGGCGAGATATCTTTTCCGCTCTCAAGTGAGGTTTTCAGACAGGCTCGGCTACACCATTGGCTCTGTTTTCCAACGCTCTATTTGGGCATAGGCGTTGTGATTGTGGATGGATTCAAAGTTTTCGCTTTCAATGCTGTACCAAGTGATGCGCGGGTCGTTTTCCATGCCGATGGCCAAATCGCGGATGATGTCTTCGACAAACTTGGGGTTGTCGTAGGCCTGCTCGGTGACGAATTTTTCGTCCGGGCGCTTAAGGACGGCGTAAACCGGTGCGCTGGCGGCGGATTCCATGATGTTTACAAGGTCTTCAATCCAGAGCAGGCCGGTAAATCGGACGCGAGCCGTAATTTCGCAGCGCTGGTTGTGCGCTCCGCGGGCGGATATTTCTTTGCTGCAGGGACACAGCGATGTCGCCGGAGCCTTAACTTCAAGGATAAAGTCATCCTTGCCGTTGCTGGAACCTTCAAAGGTGCAGTTGTAATCCATCAGGCCGCGGGCGCCGGTAACCGGGGCAGACTTTTCAATAAAGTACGGAAAACTCATCGCAATGTGTGCATCGGAGGCCATGAGGCGGGTTTTCATTTCATGGAGTATGGGAATAATTTGTGCCGGCGTAATGCAACGGTGATGGTGGTTTAAGATTTCGAGAAAGCGGCTCATGTGCGTGCCCTTTTTATGCTTGGGAAGCGACACGTACAGGTTAATCGAGGCAATGGTGGATTGCTCACCACCGCCGCACTCCTTAAGCGTAATGGGGTAGCGCACATTTTTAACGCCGACTTTGTCTATGGCGACATTTCGCTGGTCGGCGGAGCCTTGAACATCGGCCAATCCGGTGCGGGGCAGCGGCTTTGCTGCGGTGGGTGTACTCATGCGACTAAAACCTCCTGTGCGCCCTGTTGGGGGCCGCGGGTTCGTATTTTGCCATGCCCAAGTCAGACGCGGCGCCATGTCGGCGGTTGCCCGCCAAGCCCCATAGTAGGTTGTTGTGGGGTTTGAATCAAATGCTTTGGCAGCGGCCATTTGCCGGGCTAAGTTCGGGCTCTTGGCGCACAGTAAGACGGCCCCGATTGTGCAAGGAGCCTGTCCAAGTAATCGCCGGATTGCGATCCCGGCGCGCGCCGGGAATTTTTGGCATTCCTCAATTGGCATTCCTCACGTAGCGGTGGCGCCAGCGTACCTGACGAAGATGGTACTTCGAGGATCCGCGCCGCAGAGAAGGCCAAAAAGCATGCCGCCCTGCGGGGTGAGTCTGAAATGGCTCGTCTGCTTTGTTGTTGAATCTCGCAGACTCATTATTCAGAGTCGGCTTGATTCTCCGCCGCGCATACGGGACATTTCAGACCCATCGCAATCACGGCCATTACTCGGACAGGCTCCTATTGGAACGCACCCTGACGTACATGTTCAGCGAAATGTAATCTACACCGGAAACCATCAGTGCTTACCTGCGGCCCTTTTTGTGATACCATGCCCCTTTAATTATACGCTTCTGCATATCAGCTTGGAAAACCATAACCGAGCATTTACCATATGTGCTACTAAAGTTTTTTTGACTATTAATGCAGCCGAGCATAACCACCATGAAGTCGCCGCTCAGTCATGTGCATAATCACCTGCCGCTGCGGCAGATCATTTCAGGCATTGTGCTGGCCGCTTGTGCAAGCCTGATGACGGGCTGCGGCGATACCCGCTTCCACTTTTTTGGTCATGGGCATGTGGCCGCGCCAGCCATTGCGCCAATTGCAACTAAAGTGATAACAAAAAACAGCGAGGCTAGCTCCAGGCGCAGCCGTTGGCCAACGGTCTCTCCTCCAGACTCTTGGCCCAACCGCCCGGTTGTG
>JAJXZA010000010.1 GCA_021780285.1 Planctomycetota bacterium | reverse complement strand
TTGGCTATCCGGGTGGGCCCCAAATTGACGCTTTGGCAAAGCAGGGCAACGCGGAGGCGATTAAGTTTCCGATGACGCTGCTGGGCAAAGAGTCGCTTGATTTTTCGTTCAGCGGCCTTAAGACGGCTGTGTTGTATCACGTTTGCGGCATCGGTGGAAAGCAGCGCGAGGCTTCGGCGCTTAGCCCACAAGAGCGGGCTGATGTGGCGGCGTCGTTTCAGCGTACGGCGACGGATATTCTGATCGCAAAGTGCCGCCGGGCTTTGGGTCAGGGCGGTTACCGATCGCTTGTGGCGGGCGGCGGCGTGTGCGCTAACAGCGCCATTCGAAGCGGGCTGCTGCAGCTTGGCCGCGAGCATAGCATTCCAGTGATGCTGCCGCAGCTGCAGTTTTGTCAGGACAATGGCGCGATGATTGCAGGCATGGCGGACGAGCTATACCGCAGCGGTGCACGCAGCGATCTTGGCTTGCGGGTTGTCGCCACGAGTTAAAGCCGGCTTTCATGCCAAGACCATTGCAGTTGAAAGCTCCAACCACGTCCGATCTGCTGTGATTAAGCAAAAAAAGGGTAAGGCGCAAGCCGCGTTGCGCGGTAGGATGCCGGCTGAATTATTCTTAGGTTATAGTCCTAGGCTCACATGACGCGGCGGATCGCCCGAGTTCTAAAAACCTGCATTTACTTAGCAATTAGTACAATTGTGTTATACGGCTGTTGAAGAAAACGGTCTCGGTGCCAGGCGATGGAGGCTGATGACCGCGGTATTTTGCATGCAAGACTCGTTGACAGACGGGGCGGTTCATTTGTATTGTCAAATCAGTAGTTGCATATGTATGCAGTTACGGATGTGTTAGCAAACGCGAGGCGCCAAATGCAAAGGCTTGATCATGACCATCGGTGTGAGCTGCTGGGAGAGTTCTTCCGGCTCTTTGCTTCGGCGGTGCGCGTCAAAATGTTCTGCTGCCTCAAGGAGGGGCCGCTTACTGTATCGCAGATAGCGGCGAGGGTTGGCATTGCCTTGCCTAACGCATCGCAGCATCTGCGTATTATGCGACACCTCGGCGCCGTGCGCTGCATAAGGATGGGTAACCGCAGCTATTACCAGCTCGGCGATAAACGCTTTATGCAGGCTGCGGAGCTGATTGCCCAGGTATTGGAGCAGCGAGAGGCATCGCAAAGCGGGTTTGTAACTCGGCGTGCGGTGCATGGTTAGCGTCGGCCCAAGAGGCTGTGCATGAAGATTGTGGCCCGCCGAAACAGGCGTGCCGTGGCCGGATTTTATAAGGAGCATTGCAAATGGACACTGCAACATTAGGAACACTTTCAGCGGCGAAAATAATTGATGCACGAGGCACCGCGTGCCCGGGGCCGCTGCTCGAAGCCAAAAAAGGCATGGGAGCGGTTGCGGTAGGGCAGGTGCTCGAGGTGAAATCAAACGACGTCGGCTCGCGCAAGGATATCGCCGCCTGGTCGAACAAGATGGGGCATCAATTCCTCGGTGTGATTGAGGCGGATGGCCATGATCGCATTTTTGTAAAGCGCGGCAAATAGTATCGCGCCGCTGACGCAACAGGAAAGGGGCAGCCGATGGATTCGAAAGGCTTTACTCCCAAAATACTTGTGCTGGCGACCGAGGCTTGCGCCTATCCAGGCGCCGATGCCGTTGGCAAAGCGCACCTTGAGTATGGCGCTAATGTGTATGTGTTTCGGGTGCCGTCGCCGGTACTGTTTCCGGAAGATTTTTATCTGCGGACGTACGCCCGCGGAGTGGATGGCATTTTGATCGCGGCCTGCGGGTCTGATTGTCCGTATCGCGGGGCATACGACCGGCTTGCGTCACGGATTGATCGGCTGACAAGCCGCATGAAAGCGGCGGGTCTGGAAATCGGCCGCATCCGGCTTACCGCGATTTGCACGGTATGCATAGCGGCGTACCTGAAGGAAGTGCGTCAACTGGACGAAACACTTCGCAAGCTCGGCCCGGTTAATCGGCAGCTTGCCGCTGATCTTCAGCGAGGTGTGCGACAGGAAATGCGCGATACAGCGGCGCAGCAGCGCGGTTCGCTTGTGGGTATGACAGCATGAAAGGCGCCAAAACATGGTAGCTCAAACTGTACAAACAAGACATTCAGATGCACTTGTCATCGGTGGCGGAATTGCCGGGCTGCAGGCGGCGCTCGACCTGGCCGAGCAGGGGTACAAGGTCATTGTCGTAGAACGCGAAGCCAGTATCGGCGGCCGCATGATAAGCCTGAGCAAGGTGTATCCGACGCTCGATTGTGCGAGTTGTATTACGACGCCCAAAATGTCGGCCGCGGCTCATCACGAAAATATTGAAATCATGACCTACACCGAGGTTAACTCCATTGTGCCCGATGGGGATGGCCATGTTGTTACCGTGACGCGCAAGCCTACCTACGTAAATGCCGATAAGTGCATTGGCTGCAGGCTGTGTGAATATGCATGCGACTCTGAGTTTGCGGATTCATTTGAACAGGGGCTGGGGGCGACACGGGCTATTTCGGTTGCGTTTACCAATGCCATTCCGCAAAAAGCGGTGCTTCGGGCCGAGTATTGTCTTTCTTGCGGCTTATGTCTGCGAGCCTGCCCCACGGACGCGATTGAGTTTGATCAGCAGCCACGGCAGGAGCAGATCGCCGTTGGCGCTGTAATAATTACCACAGGTTTTCAGCTTAACGGCCTTACCATCAAGCCGCAGTACAGTGCGGCGCAAAGCGCCAATATTATTTCTCCGCTGACGCTGGAGCGGTTGCTGGCTCCGCATGGTCCGTATGGCCGGGTGTTGCGACCCTCGGATGGCAAAATACCGGATTCTGTTGCATTTGTCTTATGTGCCGGCTCACGCGACCGAACCATCGGCGTTTCGTACTGTTCGCGGGTGTGCTGCATGTATTCGATCAAGCAGGCCATGCTGCTGGCAGGCTCGCTGCCGACGGCCGACATCACCATTTACTACATGGATATTCGGGCATTTGGCAAGGGTTACGAGCAATTTTATCAGAACGCCAGGGCAATGGGCGTTAACTTTGTGCGGGGCAAGGTATCGCGCATTGACGTTGCACCGAAGGATGATCTTCTGGTGCATGTAGAAATGACGGAGGAACCGGTGGATTGTGTTCGGCGGCAGAAACACGATCTGGTGGTGCTGGCTCAGGGCATGATTCCGCAGTGGGACCCTTCGGGCGTTTCGACGGTGAGCATTGGCGAGGACGGGTTTGTAGCCACACCGGATACGGCTAATCCGTGTGCGACAAATGTGCCCGGCGTGTTTGTCGCCGGCGCAGCCGCCGGCCCCAAAGATATTGTAGACACC
>JAJXZA010000357.1 GCA_021780285.1 Planctomycetota bacterium | reverse complement strand
GCTCCTTTGCAATTAAGACGCTTGGCCGTTAGACAATCACCTGACCATCCAACAACGCCCGCCATCAATGTGAATGTTACCATACAACCGGAGAGCGTCAATAATCCGAATTTATCAATCATACACCGCCAGGCGTGCGTGACGGCGCACTCGTGCGCCGTCACGGCCAAAAATTACGATTGACGCAGGGCTTGACGCATTTGTGCAAAGGGCAGGGAAGAAACCTGACCGTCCATAAGAGGCAGGCAAGTGATGAAATTGCGTCGGTCGTGGCACGCGGCTTAACCGCGTGGCTCGTTGGGCGGCGTTCACTTTCGCCTCAACTTTTGGCCGCTGGCAGTACAACAACCTTTCTTTTCGCTTTTTTTTGATGTTCGCCTACTGCCGGCTGCCCCTGCTCGGTGCTAAGAGCCATCACTTATCGCGGCTCGGCAGGCATTCGACGAACGTCTTTCTGATTTCTCCTGCAGCTGTATAATTTTTACTTATCCTACGGCATCGGCCCGGCGGTTGGCCACGCACGATTTTTCTTGTGGGAGCGGCGCAGTTTTGGAACAGCTTATCGCGCAGTCTGCGCAGGAATCATCCGCCTCGGCAGCAAGTTCTGCGGCGGCGGCGCCGGAGTTTACGCGGGCGCAAATGTGGGAGTATTTTTGGCCGCGCAACCCGCTGGTTCCGGTGGCAGTGCTGCTGGCCGGCGGCATTGGTGCGGGCGCTGCGGTTTCGTGGCATTTTTTTACTTTGTGGTGCATCGCCGCTGCGTGTTTAGCCGGCTGGGCGCTCTGCCGCCTGCTGCGGTTTGGCTTGGGCGGTGTATTTACGCTAATGCCGCAGGCGCTGCTGGCGGCGGCGATTTTTTTTGGTGCAATGAGCCTGTGGCAGCTTAACCAGAGGCAAATGCCGCCGGACCATATTGCGCTGTCGCTGCCGGCCCATGGCGCCAGCCTTATTACGGCCCGTATGGAAATTATATCCAGCCCGCAACTGCGCCGCCCGCAAGCAGGCGGGCCGCTTTTTTCTATTGCTCAGCCGCGAACCACTTTTATCGGCGAGATGTTGCAGCGTCGCATTGATGGCCGCTGGCAACCGGCGTGCGGCAAGGTGCTGGTACAGGTTCCGGGTGATTTACCCGCGCTTAAAAATAACCAGCAGGTGCAGGTTGTTGGTTGGCTATCGCGACCGCCGGGGGCTACCAATCCGGGTCAGTTTAACTACCGCAACTACCTTGCCGCTGAACGGATTTTTGCGCAAATTACCGCCAAATACTCCAATCAAATTACTATTATTGACTCGCGGCAATCGCTGTGGCCGCTGACGGGCTGGATTGACTCTACGCGTGCGGCACTGCGCCGGCGACTGCGGGCCACCGCTTTGCCTTATGCCAATCGCGAAACGCTCGACACCATCGCACTGCTTCTGGGGTTTCGCGACCCGGCGATACGGGAGGTTGCGCGGCAGTTTTCGCGCAGCGGAGCGGCGCATCTGCTGGCGCTGTCGGGCCTCCATGTGGTGATTATTGCGGCGGGAATATGGCTGGTATTGCGGCTGGTTATTCGCAGGCCCAGGCCGCGGGCCATTGTGTGCATTTTTGCGGTGCTGGCTTATATGCTCATTACGCCATGCGGCCCGCCGGTACTGCGCGCGTCGCTTGCCACCGTGCTGGTGCTGGCAACACTGCTGATTGGCCGGCCCGTGCAGATTTTAAATATTCTTGCCTTTACCGCGATTGTGGTGCTGCTGCTGAACCCGGCCGAATTATTCAGCCCGCCCTTTCAACTGAGTTTTTTGGTGACGGTAGGACTTATTCTGCTGGGCGGCCGTTGTCACAGGGCTATCTTCGGGCGTTACCTGCTGCGCGCCGGCGAAGTCGCGCGAATCCGCAACAAGCCATGGGGATTTTGGCTGCTGCGATTGCAGCACACCATCTGCGGCATTATTACGTGCAATATCATCGGCTCGGTTATTGCGTTTCCGCTGGTGGCGTACCACTTCAATCAAATGAATCCGCTGGCTATTATTTCCGGACTGCTCTTGCTGCCAGTGGTGACGGCCTCTCTTATTCTTGGGCTGGTGCAGTTACTGGCGGCTCTGGTATGGCTGCCGCTGGGCAAACTAGTGGCACTGGTATCGTACCCTGTGGGCCACATGATGATATGGCTCGTAGGCTTTTTGGCCGGCTTGCCCGGCGGCAACATTGTGGTGCGTTCGCCTGCCTGGTGGGTTGTTCTGCTGTTGTATGCGGCGATGGCTGTTTGGGCGTTGCGGCGACCGCTTAAGTTAAGCCGCGCTACGTCGCTGGTGGCCCTAACTGCCGCCACGGTTGTATTGACGGGCTGGTATACGTTTACACAGGCTAAGGACTCGCTACGTATAGATGTATTGGATGTTGGCGGCGGCAACTGTGCTATAGCGCAACTGCCGGATGGAGCGACCATTGCAATTAATGCCGGCACACTTGGTTCGCCGGTATTTTTGCGCGGGCAGGTTAACGCGTTTTTGCGCAATAACGGGCTGTGGCCGTTGCAGGCCGTGCTGACCGCTAAGATAGACGCCAACCATGCCGCCGCGGCCATTGCGCTGGCAAGCCAACATGATGCGACGGCCCTGCTATGCAGTGCGGCTGACAAACTGCAAGCGGCCCAGCAGCGCAGCATAGGCCAGTTTTTTGAGATGTGCCAACAGCAGCGGCTTAAAGCTGTTGCCTTCGCGCGGGGTGATGTGTTTAGCCTTACCGACAATGTAAGGTGTGAGATTTTGTGGCCGCCGCGTTCGCTGCCGCCGCATAGTGCGCCAGGCTATCGCAGTTTGGTGCTGCGCCTGCGCTGCGGCGGCCAATCGCTGCTGGTGTGCGACAAAACACAACTGCCGTGGCTGGCCAAGGTGCTTGGGGGCCAAGCGCCCGTGGCAACGGTTCTGCTGACGGGGCCGGGACGGCTGCACAAGCTGGTTGGGCCTGAACTTGCAGCCATTGGCTGCCGCACGCTTATTGCCAGTGGAGAATCCAGCGCAATAGCCCGACAGGATGCCGCGCTGGCCGCCCGGTGGCCGCTAACGTTCTTGAGCACGCGGCGGCTGGGGTGCATACGGATGCAGATGAGCCGCTCGGCCACGCAGGTAAAAGCGATTATGCAGGCCGGCGGCCGCCAGATGAAGTCGAGCGTGCTGTCCGGGGTAACACCTGCAGGGACGTCGGGCGGTAAGAGCAGGGCAAGCTGATTGGTACACATGGCCGACGATGCTAGCCGCATGAGAATGCGGTTTTAAGCTACTTCTATGGCGTCGGCACCAAGTTTGCGGAGGCGATCGTAGCGGGCATCGGTTAATTTTTCGGCGGCAAGCGGTTTAAGCTCGCGCAGGGTGCGGTCAATGTAACGCTCAAGGGCGTCGGCGGCGGCACGAGGATTGCGGTGGGCTCCGCCGAGCGGTTCGCGAATGATTTCATCTATGACGCCCAGCGATTTAAGATGCCGGCTTGTGAGCTTAAGCGCTTCGGCGGCGTCGGGTGCATTTTGCGAGCCTTTCCAGAGAATGCCGCTGCAACCTTCCGGTGAAATAACGCTGTACCAGGCAAACTCCATCATCGCCAGCCGATCGCCGACACCAATGCCCAGTGCCCCGCCGGAGCCGCCCTCACCAATGACGATACAAATAATCGGCGTTGGAAGCAGAGCCATTTCGCGCAAATTAACAGCGATGGCCTCGGCTACGCCGCGCTCCTCCGAGCCGATGCCGGGGTAAGCGCCCTGCGTATCAATAAGTGTGACGATGGGGAGTTTGAACTTGGCGGCAAACTGCATTTTAGCCAGGGCCTTGCGATAACCTTCAGGATGGGCACAACCGAAATTGCAGGCGATTTTTTCGCGGGTATCGCGGCCCTTGTGGTGGCCCACGAGCATAACTTTATGGCCCGCGATGCGGCCGGTGCCGGTGACGATGGCGAGGTCATCGCCAAATCTACGGTCGCCATGGAGTTCGTCAAAATCTTTAACGAGCAGGTCAATGTAATCGCGTGTTTGCGGGCGGGCCGGATGACGGGCCACCTGCACCGTTTCCCAGGCGGTGAGGTTTTGGTAGGTTTTTTTGAGCAGGCTGGTGAGGTTGTCGCGAAGTTGACGGATCTCGTTATTGTAATCAACCCCTTTTTGTTCCTGCAGTTGTACCAGGTCAAGTATTTGCCGCTCCAGCTTGAGAATTGGCTTTTCAAACTCCAAGGCCATGCCGGCCGGGCCGGCACGCAAGGCAAGTGTTTCAGCTTCAACCGAGGTTGATTCGACTGCCTGATTTTGTGGTTCGGCAACGGATTTATGGCTCGGTTGTTCGGTTGCCGCTTTTCGTTTTACCTGCTTAGCCATGTGTTAACACCCCGCAACGTTCAGTTACCTAAAACGGCGGTTATTTTAACGGAAGCGACAGGGTTGTGATAGTAGCGCCAGGGCAAACGCGGCGCACAAGCCGCTGCACTTAACGGCCTGAAAAGAAGTGCTTAATAGCCTGTGCCACATAGTGTATCTGCTGGTGGGTAAGCTCGGGATAGATGGGAATAGCCAATACCTCGGCAGCGGCTTGCTCGGAGAGGGGAAAATCGCCTGTGCGGTGCCCCAGCAACTTAAAACATTCCTGCTGATGCAAACACAAGGGGTAGTATATTTCGGTGCCTATGCCCCGCGCGGCGAGATAGTTCTTAAGTTCATCGCGCTTTGCGGTGCGAATAACATACTGATTAAAAATGCTGACGTTTTCGGGCGCAATGATGGGCGTGCGCACGGCGGGACAATCGGCGAGCAACGCTGTATAAAGCGCCGCGTTCTCACGGCGCTTTGCCGACCAGGCGTCGAGGTGTTTGAGTTTGATGTGCAGATAGGCGGCCTGAATGGTATCAAGCCGAAAGTTGCCTCCGATGCACGCATGATAATACTTAGGCTCCATGCCATGATTGCGGAACATGCGAAGGCGCTGGGCGAGAGCGTTATCTTGGGTAACAATCATGCCGCCGTCGCCGGCGCCGCCCAGATTTTTGGACGGAAAAAAGCTGAAGCAGCCCGCCGTGCCGATGCTGCCGCTTTGGCGACCGCGGTAGGTAGCGCCGATAGACTGTGCGGCATCTTCGATAACGGCGAGATTGTGACGCCGGGCGATGGCCATGATGGCATCCATATCGGCCATTTGACCAAACAGGTGCACCGGCATGATGGCCCGTGTGCGCGGCGTAACGGCGGCCTCAATGGCGGCCGGATTAATATTAAATGTTTGCGGGTCTATATCGGCGAAAACGGGCTTTGCACCTACGCGCCATATACAGCCGGCGGTGGCAAAAAAGGTAAAGGGCGACGTAATGACTTCATCGTCCGGGCCGATGCATAGCGCCATCAGAGCGCACAACAGGGCATCGGTGCCGCTGCTGACGCCAACGGCTTGGGCGCAGTGGGCGTAGGCCGCGACGGCCTTTTCAAACTCGCCCACTGCCGGCCCGTTTATAAGCATTTGTGATGCAAGCACTTGCTCGACGGCGGGAAGTATTTCGTGCGCGAGCGCGGCATACTGCTGTTTGAGGTCCAAAAGCGGGACCTGCATGGTTGGCGCTGAAGGTGTGGAACTGGCCATGTATTCCTTCGTACTCAATTTTGATCGCTGCAACGTTCACGGCTGCGAGTGAGACTGATAATACCGGCGGGCTGTGGTGCTGTCGAATGAGCAAGCTCCGCGGTAGCCCTGCAATATTCGCAATACCCACGTTTTTGGCCACTCCCGGAATCGGCAAGGGTCTGCCAATTTTTCCGGCGTGGCGCGAAAACCACTTCCTTGGGGGGGCGGGCATCTTGCCCGCTTTACGTCATGTCGGGCGAGACGCCCGACCCCCGAGTTTTAAAAGGGTCGGGAGGCATTTGGCCATTCGCCGCATTTATTGGCAGATCCATCGGCAATGGCATTGGCTTGTCACTTGGATGAAGTAACAATAAATGTTATACTTCTTGCTGGTATGTTTGTTTTACCTTGAAAGGGGGCGACAGGTATCGACCGGACAGTAGTGGCCGTCATGGCGTGCCGACCTGCCAAGCAAGTCGTTAAACTGAGTGGCAAAAACCTAAATGTGAACTACAAGTTCCCAACCGCCGGCGCAAGCCTGCGGATGGCTGCCTAATAAACAGGTAGCCCGATTCCCGTGGGCAGTCCGCGGCTTATGGAGAATCGTCGCTTAGCGGAATGCTCGGGCAACAGCGCTGATCGGTTGCCCGCTAAGACACAGGATTGGCTGGAGTTTGCGGTAGTTTGGCAATGGGCGCCCGCAGGCTCGACGATAACACATTGCACACGCACGTAGAGGTGACAGTCAACCTGCCACGGGACGAGGGTTCGACTCCCTCCGCCTCCATTGCTTTTAACAATATGGCCTGCCAGATTTACTTTTGCCCGCTTGGGCAGACTAAAACCGTCTGTCGGGCGGCATGACTCTGCTTTAATTAAGCTGCGGCACTTACAAAGCAGCATCAAGTGCCCATATTCGGATGCGTGCACGGCCGGGGCCGAGAATTTAATAATTGGAACCGGCGCAACTCCTGGATTGCTTGGGTGGGGCCGTTTCGGTATCATCGCATCAAGTTATTTACTATGGCTGTGGTAATTAGCGGCCAGACGCCGGCCAAGGTGTGCAATGACGCAAATTATTCAGGGAAAATGGGAAGACTTGATCCACAAGGTTGACCTGCGCGGGCATACAGTCCGAATTGTTGTTCTTGATACGCAGCCTTCTGACAATCCATGGGTTAAATCGCTGCGCGCATGGTCGGACAGCCATAAGCCATTGAGGCATACTGTTGATGACGGGCGCGAGAGCATCTATTGCGGAACCGCGGATGATCCCCGTTGATACCAACATACCGCTGCGGCTTACGCAAATAGGCCACCCACACCGCCAAGCTGCGCTCGATACATTGCAGTTGCTCGCCGAGCGGGATCAAGAACAGTTCAGCATCGCACCCCAAAGTCTCTATGAGATGTATGTGGTATGCACGCGGCCAGCCAGCGCCAATGGTTTTGGAATGAGTGCGCGTTTGGCCTCCATCGAAATTTCCGCAATCAAGTCACTTTTTGAGGTGCTCCCGGAGACTTCCCAAGTGTACGCCACATGGGAAGGGCTTGTCGCCAAATACGACAGCACAGGCAAGCAGGCCCACGATGTTCGACTGGTAGCGCTAATGCTGCAGCACCGCGTTTCGAAACTGCTGACCTTTAATGATGGCGACTTCCGCCGCTTCAGCGAAATACAGCCCCTTAATCCTTTCGAAGTATTGGCAGCCGCGCCGGGTTAGGCCACCGCATCGGTTTTATAACCAGCACAGCATTTTATACCGATGCGTTGAGCTGTTGAGCTGCGGCACACAGAGCCGCGGTTTGTATGATCTGCGATTGCGGGTATCTTTAGGCGATGAGTTTTGACAGCCAATCTATTTTGTCGCCGACCGGACCGATTGCCCGCCGACTGAAAAACTTTGAACTGCGGCCGCAGCAGACCGCAATGGTCCATGCTGTGGCTGCGGCCTTTGCCGATAACTCGCACCTGATTGTTGAGGCGGGCACGGGTGTGGGCAAATCTTTCGCGTATCTGATACCGGTGATTCATGAGGTTGTGGCCAACAAACGCCGGGTGGTCATTTCAACGCACACCATCAGTCTGCAGGAACAGCTTATAGAAAAGGATATTCCGTTTTTACGCGCCGCCACGGGGGAGGAGTTTTCTGCGGTGCTTTGCAAGGGGCGGTCTAATTATTTATGCCTCCGGCGGCTGGAGCAGGCGCGAAGCCGCATGCTCAACTTATTTACCGAGCCGGCGATGGTGGACGATTTTGAGATGATTGAGGAGTGGGCGCAAAGCACCACCGATGGCTCGCTTTCCGACATGCCGCGGCAGCCCGCGTGGCAGGTATGGGAAAAAACGTGCGCGGAGCACGGCAATTGCCTGGGACGGCGGTGCCATTTTTATGAGCGGTGCTTTTATCAAGCCAGCCGCCGCCGCATGAGTCATGGCCAGATACTCGTATGCAATCACGCGATGTTCTTTGCCGACCTGGCGCTGCGGCGCGCCGGCAGCGGCATTCTGCCGGAGTATGACCTGGCGGTTCTTGATGAAGCGCACACGCTAGAATCGGTGGCGTCAGATCATTTGGGATTGAGCGTGACCGAGCATCAGGTGATGTATCTGTTGTCTACGCTGCACCAGCCGCGCACGTCGCGCGGGCTGTTGCCATCGCTGCACAAGTTGGACACCGCAGCCGCCGTGGACGGCGTTGCAAACGCGCACAACGCGGCTCGCGGTTTTTTTGACGACCTGGGGGTATGGCTGGCCGGTCAGAACGACACCAACGGGCGCGTATGCGACAAAAATATCGTTGATAACCCACTATCGCCCGCGCTTAACGCACTGGCCGAAAGCCTCGAAAAACTCGTCGGCACACTTGCTGCCAAAGCCGGGTGCGAGCTGCCGCCCGTAGAGGACGACCCGGCTGTCGGCACACCTGATGACGCCACCTACGCAGTAGAAAAGGACCGCTTTGAACTTACCAGCCTTGCCAACCGCGCCCGGGGCTTTGCCATCGCCCTTGATTCGCTGCTTAAACAGGAGCAGCCCGACAGCGTGTATTGGGTGGAAAATGCCAGCGAGCGTTCGCGGCGGCTGGCGCTTAAAAGCAGCCCGGTTAATGTGGCCGAACATTTAAAGGCCAATTTATTTGACCAGAAAAAATCGGTCATTCTTACCAGTGCCACACTGGCTTCGCAGGCAGGGCCGACGACAGCGCCGAATCAGCAGGAAAAGAGCGTTTTTGATTTTTTTCGCCAGCGGTTGGGGGTAACCCGCCAGCGCGAATTGCAGCTTGGCTCTCCGTACGATTATAAAACGCAGGCAACCATTTACCTGGAAACCAACCTGCCGAGTCCGGATGCCCGCGAGTTTCTGCCGGCGGCCATGGAGCGGGCCATCAGCTACATTCGCCAGACGCAGGGCCGGGCGATGCTGCTGTTTACCAGTTACGCCATGCTGGATCGCGCCAAAGAAATTCTTACCGAACCACTGGCGGAACTTGGCTACCCGCTGCTGGCGCAGGGAGGCCCACTGAACCGAACACAGTTGGTACGGCAATTTAAGGAAGTGGATCACAGCGTGCTGCTGGGGACTGATTCGTTTTGGCAGGGGGTGGATATACCCGGTGCGGCGCTTTCAAACGTTATTATTGTTAAGTTGCCGTTTTCGGTACCTGACAAGCCGCTGGTGCAGGCCCGGTGCGAAGCCATTGAAGCCGCCGGCGGCAATTCGTTTAAGGATTATCTGCTGCCGGAGGCGGTGCTGAAATTTAAGCAGGGGTTTGGCCGCTTGATTCGCACGCGCGACGACAAGGGCATTGTGGTTGTGCTTGATAATCGCATAGCGCGTAAACACTACGGCAAGGCATTTTTAGCGGCATTGCCGGAGTGCACCATTGTGCGAAATTAAACTCTTTGGCCGATGCAATATGTTCGCTTGGCGCTGCAGAGTTTGGGCGCGTCAACCGGCATAGGCAAGACCACTCGACTGGCTGCAAATATACGCAACCGCATGTATGACAACGCTGCACGCTACGCGAGGGCGGGTGCGGTCTTCGCGTCGCCATCGAGCGTGTTGGCGGCAATCCAGCCGGACATAAGAACCATGGGCATGCCTGGCCCCGGATGCGACGATCCGCCGGCAAAATAGAGGCCGGCGACATCTGGACTGCGATTGGCAGGCTTGAAAGCACCGTTGAGGCGCCCGTGGCTTGCGAGGCCGTAAATAGCGCCATCAAGCACATGATATCTTGCGTGTATGTCGGCTGGAGTAAGGGCGGCTTCAAAGACGATTCGCTCGGCGATATCAGGCATGCCGCCGCAGGTGGCGAGTTTACGGAGAATGACATCGCGATAAGCGGGCAGCATCTGCGTCCAGTTGTGCCCGGGCCTTAAATAAGGCGTATGCACCAGCACATAAAGCGCTTCGCCTCCGGGCGGCGCTACGGCGGCTTCAGTGCGGGCCGGCGCCGCGAGGTAACAGGTGGGATCGGGCGCGGGCTTGCCCTGACGATAAATGGCGTCAAACTCTTCTTCGGGGCTGCGCGAAAAGACAAAATTGTGATGTGCCAAATGATCGTAGCGGCGGTTTAAACCAAGGTACAAAACCACACCGGAGCAGGCCGCCTCATAGCGGCGCCGCTTAAAGAACTGTGCACTCGGCTGCCCCTGAAGCAGTTCTCGGTGGGTGCGAACCGTGTCGGAGTTGCTGACGATGAAGTCGAACTCGTAAGACCGCCCATTTTCGGTAATAAGGCCGCGGGCACGCGGCCCCTGCAAAATAATTTGCTTGACGGGTGTAGAGGTGCAAATGGTTACACCGAGCTCGCGGGCCAATTTTTCCAGCGCGACCGGCACGGCACGGGTCCCCCCCATCGGGTACCAGATGCCTTCCTGAAGCTGCATGTCGGCGATGCCCAGCAGAATGGCCGGCGACTTGTCGGGAGCCGAGCCTACATACTGCGTAAAATGATCGAGCATTTGCGCTACGCGTTCATCATGCACCATGCTGCGCACGGCGCCGGCGACGGTACGGCCGATTTTCATGCTCAGCAGATCTTTAAGCACGCCCGGCGTAAAGGTGGTTTTAGCGTCGAACGTGTCGCGGATGCCGCCGACCGACTTCCAGAAATAGTAGCGGTCAGAAATATCGCGCATACGGCGCGAACTTTCCAGAAAATGAGCGTACTGCCCGGCCGCCGGTGATTGCGGCGAGAGTTGTTCGATGCTTTGCTGGGTTTGCCGCGTGTCGTCGCAGAGGTTCAGGACGCCTCCACCCTCAAAAAAACAGCGCCACTGCGGCGTAAGCCGCACCATGTTAAGCATGGACTCAAGCGGGCGATTGGCCTCGCCAAAAATGCGCCGCAGCACCGAAGGCATGAGCAGAATGGTCGGCCCCATGTCAAAGCGAAAGCCATGGTCATTGAGCACTGCGGCTTTTCCGCCCACCCACTCATTTTTATCAAACAAGGTGACCGCGTAACCCCGCGCTGCGAGCGTGCAAGCCGCCGCCAAACCGCCAAGGCCGCCGCCGATGATACCAACGCTTTTGCCGGAAGAACCCGCCGCCTGAATCATGCAATAGGCCATCCACAAAAACCGCCCGCGCCGCTTTACCAGAAACACATTGGCTGCGGCCGAGTCGTTATTGCCGCCTGCTATCATAGCGAATTTGTCGCATCAACAAAGTGATCGTGCTATACCGAGGCGAACGGGCCAGGTTGCCGGGCAAGTGCAATGCGGCAAGCGAATAGCACAGCGGGCGAGAAATGTGGCGCGGCAAAAATGACGTCGCCCGGCGCGGTGTGCAATAAATATTTTTATTTTTTGCTGGCCAAAGGCCGCAAATAAGGTACGATACGCCCATGAACGGGTGTTTTAGATTCAGCCCGCGGCATCATGTGATGTTGCCGGCTCAATCTCTGGGCCATTTATAAGGAGTTTTACCATGGCCAAAGGCAACAATGCGCGTCGCAAGGAAGTAAAGAAGCCCAAGAAGGATAAAAAGAAGAAGTGAGCACCAGCTCAGTGCCCGCTCAATGGCGGGTGACTTTTTCAACGATTCAAGGGCCGGTGCGGTGTTGCTGCTCCGGCTCTTTTTTTGTGCTCTAATTTCTCGGCCGCACTGCCAACCATGCGACAAACTTACATTGGAGGCTGCCATGCGCATGCGCTGTTTCATGTTCGCCGCCATCGTGATCCTATGGAACTTGCAGGCCATAACACCGGCCTGTGCGGCCGCCACGCTAACGGTTGGCCCGGATAAGGCATTCGGCACCATTGCGGCGGCTGTGCGGGCGGCGCATCCGGGCGACATTATTAAGGTGTGGCCGCTTGCCGGCGACCAGCCCTATCGGCGTGTTCACATTCTCATGCGTACACCGCGGATTACGATTGTGGCCGCGACACCAGGCCGTTATGTTGCAATCAACGGAGGCGGCTTTAATTACAACGGACGCGGCCCCATACCGCGGGCTATTTTTCAATTTGACCCATCCAGCAGCGGCTGCACGCTTGAAGGCTTTGAACTTTATAATGCCCACAATGATTCGTTTAATGGAGCGGGCGTACGCATTAATGCGGCTGACAACATTACAATTCGCCGTTGCTACATTCACAACAATGACATGGGTATTATGAGCAACGGCATCTACGCCCGCCGTACCGGCGCCCACCAACTCATTACCGGCTGCCACATAACACGCAACGGCACCGGCCGCCAGCCGGGATATAACCATAATTTATACCTGGGCGGCACCAGCGCTGTGGTACGGGGGTGTGATATTTCGCACAGCCTCACCGGGCATAATCTCAAAAGCAGGTGTCACATGACTTGGGTGGAATACTGCTACATTCACGACTCGGCCAATCGAGAGCTGGACCTGGTGGATGCCCGCGGCGACACTGACGTGCCCCATAGCGATGCGGTCATTCTTGGATGCATTATTCAAAAGTCGCCGCACTGCCCCGGCAATCATCAGGTGATTCACTTCGGCCGCGACGGCCATGCGGGCCACGACGGCGCCCTGTACATTGTGCAGAGCACCATTGAGACGCCCTACCCCACTGCGGCGGTGCTGCTTTCAACGCCAAACGTAAACGTAAAGTTTATTAACGATAAAATCCGCACGACCGCACACCGTGCGGTACTGGTGGCTGCGATCCATGGCGCTGATGCAGGGAGCATTTCGGGCAAGGGCAATGACATTTCACCGGCCTACAACCCGCAGGCCGGCTTTCTGAACTCGCCGCCAATGCCATGGAGCAAGATAAAACTCCCATGGGCCCGCGCCGGCTTAAGGCCCCGGCCGCTGATGCAGTACGGCGGCATCGGCAAGCTTATGAAGCGGCCCAATGGGGGTTGCGGCGCAGGGCACGTGCCACCGGGATGAGCGAAAATTGAAGCCAATGGCTATCCGGAATATTCTTTGCAAACGGCGTTGACGTTCCGTGCGGGTGACGTGGCATAGGAAGCCTGCCGCGTGGTTCTGCGTCGGCTTATACGGAGAGTGAGGCGACTATGATGAATTTGGCGCAAAGGCTCAAATAAATTTATTGCAAAGATTGAAAAGGTGCTGCCTTAAAATATTTCAAAC
>JAJXZA010000321.1 GCA_021780285.1 Planctomycetota bacterium | reverse complement strand
GTGCTTGCCGCGGGTGAGTTTGCGGGGCAGCGGTTCGGTGACATAAAAAAATCTGCCGGGGAAAGGGCGCGAGCCGGGATAGCTTTCGGCGCCGGCGTTTTCAGCTCCGCTGATCAGGCCGTAATCTGACATCATTCGGTAGCCGACCTGCAGGCCATTGCAATACAGGATGAGCCGGCCGAGGTCCTCGCCGCGGTCATTGCCCCAGTATTTGACGGTGATGTAGTTGAGGCGCCGGGGGTTGCAGTTGAGGGTGAACGACATTTGGCCGCCATAAATTTGGCGGGGCTTTAATGGCAGTAAAACTCTTGCGGGCTGACCAAGGCCGCCGTTGATAACCTGACTGGCGGCGGCGTCAAAGTGGTGAGCGGTTTCGCTCGTGGGTTTGCCGAAGGTAATGGCATCGAGAAAGTGCGAAGCAAGCACCGGCGTTGCCGTCGGCTTGGCAGGCACCTGGCGCGGCGCTGCCAGCAGGGCCAACAGCAGGACGATGGCGATGATGGCGTTGGGCGGTCGGCGGCTGTGCACATGGCATGAAGCCGCGTTATTTGGGTTTGGATGTGGTTTAATCAATGGCGGCTCCTATATCTGCGTTCCAGGACATTATAATAAGCAAAGGGCCGCCAAGCAGTTATTTCTTGATGGCCCTTGCTGTGTACGTAGTACGAAGAGGTAATCAGGATGTTCAGGCTTCGCCGGCCGGTTTGCGGCGAAGCAGCAACAAGCTGGCAGCACCGATGCCCAGCAGGCCAAGCGAAGCGGGTTCAGGAACAGCCGGACTCGAAAGTGTGGCGTCGGTAATATAGTCGAATGAACTGCCGTAGCCACCGGTATTGTTGGTGACGCCGATAAAGAGCTTCCCTATAAAAGAAACATAAAAACCCGCGTCCGGCAACATACCGAGGCGCACCTTTTCAATCTCCGGTTCATGGTCGCGGCAACGCGGTCCATAATGGCCGCGGCAGTACCGTTACGGCTGACGATTTCGGCCTGACCAGTTATAGCATAGTCACAATCGCTCTCGATTCAATCTCAAAAAGCGTTCTTTTTTTATCATTTTGCGCCGTCAGAGAGCCTGTGGTGGCGATAGCGCCAGCTTGGTAAGCCGAAGCGTGTAACCTAGATGGTTTCTCGTTGTGGTGCCTTGGGCCTTAGGTGCGTTTGGCCTAAATATTCCCGTGCGTTCACCTGTCCCGCAGCGCCCACTTTAAGGGATCTGCGTATCGGAATCGGACTTTTTGCCGATCCAAGTCACATGATAAACGCAGCCGTTGGAATCGCTGCTGAAATAAATAGAACCATCAGGCGCCTCGGCCACATCCACCGGACGGGCGAGGAAGCTGTTATTTGGTCCCAAGGTAGAAACAATCCGAAACGACCCATATGGCTTGCCGGTGAGCTTATCAAACAGCACGCACTGCAGGCGATAGCCCACCTTTTTGGTGCTGTCCCACGATCCGTGGCAGGCCACAATTGCGTCGCCCTTCATTCCGGGAAAATAGTCGCTCGTTAGAAATGTAAACGAAATGGTAGACCAATGGGCATGAAAGCACCAGGCGGGGGGAATGGAGATTTCGGCATAGTGCATGGTTTTTGGATTATGTAAAAGCTCGTAACGTGGAATGTTATTGCCTACCACATAAGGGTGGCCATAAAAACCGCCGCGAATATAGTGGTTGAATTCATCAGGCGGATTGAGGTCTGTGACGCGCTGCTGGCCAAAGTGCTCGCCCAAAGGGTGGCCGAAATTATCGCTGCCCTCGTCGCAGCCCCATATTTCGCGTGTGCCGGGGCGCATGCGCAGCCGTTCGGTATTACGTATGCCGCTGCACCAGAGAGTTTTGCCCGTGCCATCGCGGTTGTAGCGCCAGATGATCTCGCGGCCGAGATTGCGGCAATCGGTGATGTTGTCCAGGTCTCCAACGCTGGTGTAGAGGTGATGCTTGGTTACCAGCAGGCTTCGCCACCAGTGACCGCCGAATTTTGGAAGTCGCGACGGATCAATAATGGTTTGCACCGCGCCGGCCGGTTTGATGCCGTCGGAATCGGCGACCTTATAGATGCCGGTGCTAGTGGCAAACCAGAGCCAATTGTTGCGGTACACCATGCACTGCACATGCGAATAGCCATGAATAAAAGTGGTTATAGATTGAAACTTGCCGTGTGCGTCGGCTTTGCGCAAGGCCAGAATCTGGCCATGGCCGGGCCCGCTTACGAAGAGGGTGCCATGATTGTCAAAACACAAAAACCGTGCTTCGGAGAGATGGCTGGCCGCGAGCGTGACGCGGAACCCAGGCCGCACTGTAAATGCCGGAACGCCGGGGCCTAAGGCCGGCAATGCAGCGCGAGCTGCAGCGATGCCGGTAACCAGGACGGCAAAGGCGAGCAAGAACATATAGCCAAATCCAGAAAATCGCATGGGGTGGCTCCTTATCAAGCGCGTGTAGTATTAGCCGCATTATAGAGCGTTGTCAATACTCTGGCGATGTGTTCCTACGCTTACGCCGTTAAACAAAGGTTATTTTGCGGGCTGCGAAAGCGCACATGCGCAGAAGCAGCAGTCCATGGCGGAATCGCGAAATATTGGTGCTGCCGTATACCCTCTGTTTGTAGTGCACAGGTACGTCCATTATTTTGAGGTTAAGCCTTGCCGATCCAAAAAGCAGGTCGAAGTCGCCAAACGGGTCGAAATCGCCGAAGTAAGCGCGGTTTTGGACGATGCGGTTATAGTCGCTGCGGCGGAGAGCTTTGGTGCCGCAAAGCGTGTCGCGCAAATTTTGCCCCAGCAGAAACGTAAACAGGTAACCGAAGCATTTGTTGGCAATCATGTTGAGAAACTGCATGGCCTGACGTTCCATGGGGTACACAAGGCGTGAACCATTAGCGAATTCACATTTGCCGCTGGTTATCAGTTCGATGAACCGCGGCAGCTCTTCCGGCGGAACGGAAAGATCGCCGTCAAGAATGATAAAGATGTCGCCCGACGCGGCGGCAAAGCCGGTTCGCACGGCATCGCCTTTGCCCCGGCCGGGCTGCTTCATGGCCTTAACCTGCATCGGCCCGTTGTAGGCCGCTACCGCCCGCTCAACAGCCTGCCAGGTATCGTCGGTGCTGTTGCCTTCAACAAAAATTAGCTCTTGCCGGGCGGCCATCATCGGCACACGGTTGAGCAGAGGCAGAATGTTGCCCTCCTCGTTACGCACCGGCACCAGAACTGATACGGATTCTCCCTGGCTATCGCCGGTGGTTACGCCGGGAACCGATACGTCAAGCGGGCGTGCGATGCTGATGGTGCAAAGTGTAAGCTGCCGCAAGCCCGGCAGAGGGGCCAGCCAGCGGT
>JAJXZA010000263.1 GCA_021780285.1 Planctomycetota bacterium | reverse complement strand
CCATGGTTGTTTCGCCGCCTGACTGCAATATCGCTCCCGGCAGCAATCCCACCGGCGATGCCGCAACGCGCTGCTTAGCCGAAAGCGCCGCGGCCTTAGCCACCGGCGGCGACCATGCGGCCCAGTATTGCGCCTCAAACCCGGCCTTGTTTGCCGCTTCCTTGAGCCAACGCCTAAGCTCCACATCACCTACCGCTTGCCACATAGCATGCCAAGCCGCTAGCCGACGTTTAACCGTTGCCGCATCAGGCAAAATAACCGCCGGCGACTGCACACCTGCGATCAACTTATCCGCCTTCAAACTTTGCAAATACTCATACACATGTTGTTGCCGGGCCAGCAAATGAGCCGCACTGTGCGCCTGCACCAGCACCAGTGCGCGGCCTCGTATGTCACCCCACACCCGGTAAAAGTCTGCTTCCTGTTGGCTTACACGCGCTGGTGAACCATCCAACTGCATTGGCTGATAGTTCCAATGCAACCCCAGCGCCGCATGCCCTAGCCACACCAGCAGCCCAGCAAATGCCGCAGTTGCCGTCCACCGCACGCCGCGTACCGCCGCCGGCGGTAGCTTAAATCTCAGCGGTTGACCTTTAAGCACCCACACGCCCAATCCCACCGGTAAAATCAAAAACGTCACCAGCCAGATAGATAGCGTCGCCGCCGCCACAAACACGCCAAGCTGCTGCAGCCCCGGCGCCCCCGTAAACATCAGCGCCCCATACCCCGTGACGCTCGTAAGCACGCTCATCGAAATCGGCCCAATAACCCGCCGCACCGCCTGCGCCGGCAGGGCCGTGCTCCATCCCTGAGCTTGTGCTATCTGCCGGGCCGCCGCCGTAAGCTGAATCCCATAATCTGTTGTAGCGCCTAAAATTAGCCCGCCAAAAGCGAGAATCATCAGCGGCAGGTGCAGCCCCAATGCGCCGGCCACGCCCAGTGCAAGGCCAAAGCCCACAATCGGCGGCACAACACATATAATCACCGCCGCTGCGCTGCGAAAATACACAACAAGCGCCAGCGCCACCGCCACGCTGCCCAGCAGCGACACCACCGCAACATCCCGCTTCACACGGCGCGAATTGTCCACATAGTGCCGCGCCGGCCCCACAACCCATACACCCGCCGCCGGATACCGCGCCCGCATCCGCCCAATTGCCGCATGAATTGCGCCCATCACTGCTGTGGCTTCTTTTAACTCATTGGGCGAATGCTCCGGCTCCAGTGTCAACATCGCGTGTCGGCCATCGCCAGAGAGCAACACGCCATGCGACATGTAACCGCCGCGGCTCAAACTCAGCGATTCCATCGTGCCAGCCAGTAATCCGCCCACGTCAAAGGGATCATGCTCCAGCCGTGCCAGTTGCAATTGCGCATCGGGTGCGGCAAGTTCGCCGGCGGTATTTACAAAAGGCCGGTTCAGGTACTGCTGATTCATCCGCGACCGCAAAACCTGCCGCTGCCGGTCATTCAAAATCGCCGGCGCCATCCGGTATAACTCACTGGCTGCCGCAATCTGCTGCTGTTCGTCAAGGCCCGTCCACACCATGCGAAAACACCCGCTCGCCCGCAGGCTCTTCGCCAGGTGTTGCACCGCGTCAACAAGTTTCTGCTGTGGCAGTTGTGCGTCGGCTTTCGCATGCACATCCAAATGCATCTGTCCTGCAATACCCCCCGTGGCCGTTGCTTTTTTTAAATCCGTCAGGCCACCCGATCCATGCGAAAAGTACGCCAGCAAATTGGTCTGCCACCGTATACGCCCCGATAGCACCGAACACGCCACCGCGCCAATCACCAGCAGCAGCCCCAGCAGCCAGCGCCGCTTGAGCCAAAAGCCATACCACATGCTTAATATTTTTATGACACTGCGGGTTACGCAGCCATCAGCGGCATCGCCCGCGGCCAATACCACTACTTTGTTTTCAGATATGTTCACCGCGTCCCCGACGGAGCAAAAATATTGCGTCCCAGCACAACGTTAATTTCCACCCGCCAAAACCAATAGCGCGTGATATCGCCGCCCGCTGTGCTTATTTTTATGTAATACAACCGGTGGGTTTTAGGCTCAAACGCCAGCGACAGCGACGAAAGCACCTGCCGCTCACTCTTGGCTCGCGGCGTTAGCGTAAATATGTCCAGTACACCGCTCGGTTGCGTCGCCGCCGCGCGTCGCGCACCCTTTTCCGAGGTCGCAGGCAAAGCGGCTGCTTTGCCATGCCGCTCGCTCACCCGATACTCACTTTTAAGCGCACGCGTACGCCCCAGCGACCAATTCGCAAGTTCCATCATCATGCGGCCCAAACCTGGCCGTTGACTCGTGCTGCTTTGCTGCCAGTGCTTGTCGCCCTGCGCTCGCGACCATACCATGGCGTTACGTACAATCCAATCTGACCGGTAAGGCCACAACGTGCTGAACCGCACCAGATTTGGCCGCGCTATAAATAACCTGCCGCCGCTTATAAAAGGGCGTTTGAGCACCTGCAAATGCTTGCTGCAGACAAAATCAATCTGCAGCGTATTAACCTTTTCCGACGCTTTTAAAATCGCCGTAAGCCGTTGAACCGCCGTACCAGCCGCCAGGTTCTCCGCTCGAGCGATCCCACTCATCAGCAGCAGCAAACTGCACAATAGAACCAGCACGGCGTTCCGCATCGGCATGCTCCAAACCACAATCTCTACGCCCACCACTGTGTAATCGCCTTCCGCGCAGCTCTTATAACGCCCCCGATTGCTTATACGCTTTTACCGCCTCCAGCAACGACGCCCGCGGCCTATACCCCAATTCAGAAGTTGTTGGGCCGATGGACGCCTCCGTATGGTTCTGAAAAAAATCATACGGGTTATCAATGTACTCCGGCGGCAAGTCGGTGCCCAACACTTCGTTGAGCACTTTTACCACGCTATTAAACGTTTCCGAACGTCCGCTTCCAACGTTAAACACAAGACCTTTGCCGTTGTACGCCATGGCCGCCATATTCGCCGCAATCACATCACCGATCCATACAAAGTCGCGCCGCTGCTCCCCTTCTCGAAATATCCGCGGCCGCTTGCCCGCCTTTATCTGCTGCGCCAACTGATATATCATCGAAGCAAACTTGCCCTTGTGCGCTTCGCCAGGCCCAAATACATTAAAATAGCGCAGGCCGACAATCGGCAGATTTGTCGCTTTCGCCCACCTTTTCGCCAAATGCTCCATCGCCAGTTTTGAGTAGCCGTAAACATTCAGCGGCTTCGTACGTCCGTCAACACTGCTTGGCGCCGGCAAATTGCCATACACCGCCGCCGACGACGCCCACACCACGCGGGCCTTCCACTCCGCAGCCCAACCCAACACATGCCTGAA
>JAJXZA010000371.1 GCA_021780285.1 Planctomycetota bacterium | reverse complement strand
ATTTAAACGTAATAAAACGACCTGATGCCTCACATCTGCGGGTAACGCCTTTCACCGCCTCTGCACAAATCAGCTTCAGTCAAGCGGTTTAAGACAACGCAACCGGCTCGCCTAATACAGTCGGACATTGTTTATTCATTTAATCCGTAGGACAATTGCCCCGGCAAATACCAACCCATAAAGCCGCGACCGTGGGTCGCGCCCAACATCCCAATCGCACCATGACAGCACTGCCGCCATTGATTTTCGCATGACGCCAGAAAAATTGGCAGACCTATTACTTGGACAGGCTTCTGCCCGAACTTGCCTGCAATGCAAAGCATGCCGTACACTATGTCTTCCCTTTTTGGGGGATGGTGTAACGGTAGCACAGCAGACTCTGACTCTGCTTGTCTAGTGTAGTGTCCCAGAGGAAGATTTACGATATGCACTTCACAGTTTTTTCAAATATTCTGGCCCAAGCGGGCTATCGACGCCGTGTGCTCCGCGAACCATGACGGCCAGCAACTGTAAACGTCCGTTAGGGACAGTACACTAGCGCCAGGGTCATTTTTGCCGCGCAACTCCGTAATTTGGGTTAGCCCTTGTGTAGGTGTGTTCAGTATGGGGAAGCTGATTTTTGAACAAATCGCAATGCCTACGCGGCTGAAATGCGTTTTCTATAAAAGGAACTTTGGTTTAACGATTTAGCACACCCCGCCGTAAAAAGACACCAAGTCAACAAACCCACCAACAAGCCCGTCGGCCTCAAAACTTCATCGTGTGTCCATCCTTAATTAAATGTATGCAACGAACGTTATCGTATGCAGCACACTTGAGCGGTGATGTATATGTGCCGAGCTTTATCGCATTATCCCAGAACCTGCGGTCATCGGCGAAGGCGGCAGGTCGTTGGAATCGCCCCCCCAATTTTTGTTAGGCTTTGGCCCCATGTTAAGCACTAGCGTACCACCATCCAAAACATCCTGATCCCACAGCCATGCGCGATTCAGCGTCTTGCCATTGAACGTTGCCGACTGGATGTAAATGTTCTTTGGCCCGCTGTTTTTGGCCACCATGGTAAAATTGCGACCCTTGGCATTCATGGGGGCTAGCCGAATAACGCTCTTGGCAAACTCCGGGCTGGTTAAAATAAGCACATTGCTGCATGGCGTTTCGGGATGAAATCCCATGGCAGTTAGCACATACCACGCCGATGTCTGCCCGCAATCGTCGTTGCCGGGAAGACCTTTCGGCCCGCGCTTATAAGCGTGTTGGTCTACAAAATGAGTCCAATATTGGGTCAGCCACGGTTTGCCAGCAAAGGTAAATAAGAACGGCACGAACGCCACTGGCTCATTGCTCTGATTTTCATATGGATTCCATGTAAAACTGCCGGGGGTTTTTTTAAAGAAATGCTGCAGATTGGCAAGGAATGCTTTGCGACCGCCCATGAGGCTGATAAGCCCATAGGGATCCTGCGGCACAAACCAGGTTTCCTGATAGGGCGTACTTTCGATTGTGCCCGGCCCCCAGCCCGTACGCGGTCCCGGCGGCAGCCACTTGCCGTTGGCGGCGCGCGGCCACATGTTGCCCAGCTTTGCATCGTAAAGCTTGCGATAGTTCTGAGCCTGCGCCAAGAGTTTTTCGGCGCTATGTTCGTGATTTAATGCCAAGGCAAGCCTCGCGGCGCAGTAATCAAAATAGGCCGTCTGAAGGCTCTGCGACAACTGCCCCGGGTTGTAGCCCAGATTCTGCCAATCCGCAAAGCCCTGTAAGTTGCTTTTGTTGGCGGGTCCCAGCAACACGTTGCGGCACAATCGCCACGCTTCCGCGACGTCGTAGTTGCGAATGCCGCTGAGATATGCGCCAGCGATGACCGAAACCGCAGGCGATCCCACCATGCATCCGCTATCCCACCCGTTGAGTTCCCAAATAGGCAGACCGTTGCAACCACCATATTGGTGCACCTTCATCAGAGAAATAACTTCATCGTTGACCATCTGCGGATCAATCAAGTTCATCAGTGGAAACTCACTGCGAAACACGTCCCAACCACTGAATATAGTACGGTCGGTAAAGCCGACGGCCTTGTGTGTCTTGCCGGCATGATCCGGATATTCGCCGTTGACATCGGTATAGGTTTGAGGATACAGCATCGCATGGTACAGGGCGGTGTAAAAAATAGTTTGTTCCCGGGCTGTACCGCCGGTAATGGTGACGGCACCTAGCGCGTGATTCCACTTTTTAACGGCCGCGGCATAAACTTTATCAAAACTCCAGCCGCGAATTTCGTGCCGCAAATTCAGCCGGGCGTTGGCCGTACTTACATACGAGAGGCCGCATTTTACCAGTACCACGCGCGGCGAAGCGGCAAAGCGAGCAAAAGCGACAAGGTCAGGCCCGGTGGCTTCCTTAACGCCCTGCCGCGTTTGGCCGCTACTCCAAACGCCAAAGTGTACGAGTGGTCGGCTGAACTGCATATAAAAGTGGACCGTGTACCGGTTGCCGCCGTTACCGTGGCCGAACCCGCCGCCAGACGGCGAGCAATATACCCACCCTGCCAGCGTTTGGGCATTCACGATCCGCACATGCTCCCGCACGGCATGGCCGCCGACGCGACGATGCAGATCAATTTTAATACGGTGCGGTCCCGCTGCCGGAAACGTAATTCGCATCATGCCCGTATGCACCGCGGCCGTCAGCTCCACACGAGTTTGGTACCGCTGCAGCATCACGCTGTAGTAGCCGGCACGGGTGATTTCGTCGGCATGCGAGAAAGGGCTGTGCGATGCAGCGCGGCCAATGACCAGCGGGCCGGTTTCAGGCATGACCTGCACATTGCCCCAATCGCCGAACCATCCAACGGGCAGGTTATTGAAACTGAAACCCTCGATGGTCTTATCCTGGTAAGAGTAGCCGGGGCCGTTGTCCCCTCCAGTAACCGTATCGGGGCTAAGTTGCACCATGCCAAAAGGCGTGTCAGCACCGGGGAAGCATTTTCCCGAATGGCTCCCTTCGCACGTGCAGCCGATGATCGTATTTACGAGAGCTGCGGGGCCACGTTCAGTCTCGCTTACCAGCGCTGCGGGGGAAACAGCCGCCGTATCTTGGCCCAGGCTTGCTTTTCCCACGCACAGCAGCATAACGCCGGCTAACACCCATACTGCTTTACGTGCCGCTTTGTAAAAAAGGTTTTCCATAAGTACCTCTAGTGTAGTGTCCCTAATGCTTCTTTACAACACTTGGCGACCTTTGCCAAAATGGTAGGGTGCGTGACACTTTACGCGGCCCTGCACCTGCCGAGTGAGGGACGGTTGGCCCAGTAGCGTTCCCACCGTTGGCCCTGGCTCATCCACATGGCGCGCAA
>JAJXZA010000316.1 GCA_021780285.1 Planctomycetota bacterium | reverse complement strand
CCGCCGAGCAGCATCTATTGATTCAAAACGCCCGGTCTCCAACTCCGAAATAACCTGCATCTTGAAGCTCACACTATACCGCTTGATGATACGTTCACGCATCCTGAACTCCTCAAATTCACCAAATGCACCCTTGAGGAGCGCCAACCTATATCAGGACGAGACACTCCACTCACTACTTTCTCCATCTACTCTCTTGCGGCATACATGCCGCATGCCGCCCCATGTACCGCCTACAAACACAACATGCGGCCGAGCCTGCCTCGGCACCGCGCGTATTTTGACAATTAAATACACCCGCCGGCGCTCAAGCGCCCGGACGCGGCAGCGCAGCGATCCGCGCCCCAACCCAAGCGCAGCGCCCACGCTCAACTTACTACTTTCTCAATCTCCCCTCTCGGCGCAGCCGCCCCCCCTACCCCCACATAACTTGGCCAGGTTGGCCAACTTGCTCCAAAAAACCCCATATTCATTGATTAATGTTGTGATCATGCCCCCAAAAATAACTTGGCCAACTTGGCCAGCTTGGCCAGGTTGGTTTCGGTGCGAGCCGGTGGGTTTATCCCAGTGGTGTCCAAGATAATCTTAACACAATCTTAACTTGCGCATTTGGAACATTTATGTTCCATTAAGCCGCATGGGTGACTCGCGTAAAAAAGTTGAACGGATCGGGACGGATCCTCCTTTCGGTTAAGCGCCTTTGGCAGACGAGGTTGTGATACCTGGGGGGCCCGGGTCGCGCAGCGCCTCGTCCGGCAGACTAACGATGCTCGCGCCACAAGCTCGCGCCTCACATTTGATCCGAAAAATCATTTCCCGCCTGCCCGGCGTTTTTAATTCCACCTACCAACCATTATCATGCACCTGAAAGGAGCACCAACAATGCAAACGCGACAACTCGGCCGTGCCAAATTAACCGTCTCCGCCCTGGGTTTGGGATGTATGGGCATGTCCGACTTTTACGGCGGCCGCGATGAGGTCGAATCCATTGCCACTATTCACCACGCCCTTGACGCGGGCATTACCTTCCTGGACACCGCCGACATGTACGGCCCGCACACCAACGAACGGCTGGTCGGTAAAGCCGTACGCGAATGGGCGGGCGGTAACCGCAGCCAAGTAGTCATCGCCACCAAGTTTGGCATTGTCCGTGGGGCCGACCCCAAAGACCGCAGCATCTGCGGCAAGCCCGAGTATGTGCGCCAAAGCTGCGAAGGCAGCCTGCAGCGCCTCGGCATAGACACCATAGACCTTTACTATCAGCATCGCATTGACACCACCGTCCCCATTGAAGACACCGTCGGTGCCATGGCCGAGCTGGTAAGGCAGGGCAAGGTGCGGTTTCTCGGCCTTTCCGAACCTGCCGCAGCCACCCTGCGACGGGCCGATGCGGTACACCCCATCACCGCCGTTCAGAGCGAGTACTCGCTTTGGTCACGCGATCCAGAAGATGGTCTTCTGCAAACATGCCGCGAACTGGGCGTCGGCTTTGTGCCCTACAGCCCGCTGGGACGAGGCTTTTTGACTGGTCAAATTCGACGCATCGAAGACCTTGCACCGGATGACGTGCGCCGCAATCATCCTCGCTTTCAAGGCGACAACTTCCAGAAAAATCTTGAACTTGTAACAAAAGTAAAAGAGTTTGCAGCCAAAAAACACTGCACGCCCGCTCAACTTGCGCTGGCCTGGGTGCTGGCGCAAGGCAACGATATAGTCCCCATTCCCGGCACCAAGCGCCGCAAATACCTCGACGAAAATATTCAGGCGCTCAACGTGACGCTTTCCCCGACCGATTTAGATGCCATTAACGCCACAGCCCCCAAAGGCAGCTTCGTCGGCGAGCGCTATCCGCCCTCGGGCATGGCCGTCGTTGGACGCTAACGCCTGTCAAATGAGGCAGGGCGCCGGGTTACAATATCACCTTATTAAATACTCAAATGTTGGCCGCACGCGGGCACCTGCGGTATGCTGATTCTGCGTAGTTGTATGATCCGGAGCACCACCACTGTGAGCACTGCCACCGCCGCACCAGCAAAACCACCAACCCGTGGGCATTACGTTGCGCTGATTTGCGCCAATACCCCAATCTGTCACGAGCACTACCGCCTGACACTGCAGGTACCTGACTTTCCCGCAAGCGAACCCGGCCAGTTTGTACAGCTTTTGTGCGCCCCCAGCCTCGACCCCGACCCGGCTGTTTCGGGCGAGCGATACAACCCCACGCAAATCTCCAAGCAGGCCGAGTTTGAATGGCCCATCATCGGCCGGCCGCTCAAATTTCATGATGAATACCTGCTGGCCAATCGTCCGTATCTACGCAGACCTTTCTCCATCGCCCAGCGCCGCGACCTGCCGGCGTCCGATACTGCTCCAGCCATAGCCGAAATTGACATCATCCACCGCGTAATCGGCAAAGGCACCCGCGAGCTAGAATCGCTGGAACCCGGCGAAAGTATTTCGCTGCTTGGACCGCTTGGCCGCGGCTTTGCGCTTCCGCAAACGCTTACCCATGCGGTGCTTGTCGGTGGAGGTGTGGGCATCCCCCCGATGCTTTACCTTGCCGAAAAACTCGCTCACCAAAACATCGCCTCGGTAGCCTTTGTCGGCGCTCAGCGCCGCAACCTGCTGCCCCTGGCGCTCCAGGCCAACAGCCAGCCCAGCCCGGTAGGCACGCCCAACCTGTGCTGCACCGAGTTTGCCCGCTGCAACATCGCCGCCGCTATCACCACCGATGACGGTTCACTTGGCATGCGCGGCTTTGTAACAGCCGCACTCGATCTATACCTTGCGGCCGCCGCCCCAACCGCACGCGCTGGTACCGTCGTTTTCTGCTGCGGGCCGACGCCCATGATGAAAGCCACCGCCGGCGTAGCCCAACGGCACCATGTGCCCTGCATGGTATCGCTCGAGCAACCCATGGCCTGCGGCATGGGAACATGTCAAAGTTGTGTTATTAAATATAAACCCGCGGGAGCTGCCGATTGGGTATACAAGCTTACCTGTACCGATGGGCCGGTATTTAACGCCTCCGATATAATCTGGTAAACACGCAAGGCTGGCCTGCTATGCGCATCATGCACATCATAGACCCCTCAACGCCCGACGAATCGCTCGCCGATGTCGCTGCGCTTGTCGCTCTGCTGCCACAGAGCCAACAAAGCGTCGTTGCGCTAGGCCACAGTTCGTTGGTAACTGCGGCCGTTATCGCAGGCTTGCCCCCGGCCGTCATAAGCCACCATCGCTGTTCCGGCTGTTTGGATGTCTCGGCCTGGCGCTTTATTGCGCGCATGGCGCGCGACTTTGCCCCCACGCATGTGCAGCTATGGGGCACTGGCGGCCTTGCCGCTATGGGCGCTTTAGCCTACCACCCTCCCGGCGGCTGCATTGCAACCCTGCCGACTTTGCCGCCCCAAGGCCTTCTAACCCCCATCAATATTGCATTACGGCGTCAACCGCGATGGCTCTTTGTCGGGCAAAGCCGCCGCCAAACTGCGGCCCTTGCCGCTCGTTTTAGCCCAGCCCACCAGGCTATTCACCTGCCGCCGGCAATTCCTTCACCCTCACCGGTCGCTCCGTTGCAGCCGCCCGATGCGGCATCTCTGAAGGCCATGCTCGATATTCCATCCGAGGCCGGTCCGCTGATTCTTTTGGGAGGAAGCCCCGGCCCCGCGTTTCGCCACGATATCGCCTGCTGGGCCGCAGCCATTGTTCAACATGTTTTGCCCAACATCACCTGCCTCATTCACCCCAGCGCCATCACCGACAAATCCCATCAAGCGGCCGACCGGCGGCTCACCGATTTTATTCGCACCAGCCACAAGCCGGAGATGTTTGTCCTGGCTCCCGCAGACCTGTCCGTCGAGAACCTGCTGCCCGCAGCCGATGCTTTTTTGTTCACCCCCGACTCACCGGCGCCTGCAGGCTCGTTGCTGCGGGCCATGGCCGCGGCCAAGCCGATCGCCGCAACCAACACCTCCGCCAATCGCGAAATCCTTCGGCACAACCATACCGCGTTGCTGGCCCCGCCCAACGACCCCAAGCAAATAGCCGCCGCTCTGCTCGACCTGCTTGAGCCAGCCCGTGCGCCAGCAGCCACAGCCGCCGCGCCCGCAGCCGACGAGCCACCCCTGCTCACCCCACAAGCACTGGCCGCCAATGCCCGCGAGTACGCCCTCGCCTATTTTTCCCCCGCCGCCATGGCCGACCGCTACCGCTCCGTCTACGAGCAACTCCTGCATCACCCACAAGAGCCGGTGGCAGTCCTGTCGGCCCCGCCGACGGTGGCAACAGCCTAAATAACAGTCTCATGGTTCGCACAGGCTCAACTGCTGGTAAAATCGCCGAAATGCAAAGCCTGCCGATTGATGCCGTCATACCTGATATTATCGCCCAGTTGCGCGGCACTCGATCTCTGGTGCTTACAGCGCAGCCCGGCGCAGGTAAAACCACACGCGTGGCTCCAGCAATTGTTAAAAGCAACCTGCTTACCGCCGAGAACTTTAAAGTCCTCATGCTCCAGCCAAGGCGCGTCGCCACCCGCGCCATCGCCCAGCGAATCGCCCAGGAGAATAACTGGCAACTGGGCGAGCAAGTCGGCTACATCGTTCGGCTTGAAAGACGCTGCGGCCCCAACACCCAACTCACCGTCATGACCGAAGGCGTACTCAACCGGCAGTTGCTCGCCGACCCATTTCTGCCCGGCGTAGGCGCCGTCGTGCTCGATGAGTTTCATGAACGCAGCATACATAGCGACCTGGCGCTGGCCCTGCTTAAACAAATCCAGCAGACCATTCGCCCTGACCTGCTCATTATTGTCATGTCGGCAACGCTTGATGTCGGGCCGGTCACCGCCTATTTGGGCCATTATTCAGCCATCAACGCACCGGGCCGAACGTTTCCGGTAGACATTACCCACGCCGTTGATGCCAAACTTCCGCTCGAAGCACACGTCGCCCAGCAGGTGCAGCAAGCCTGCAGCGCCAGCACCGCCGCCCAATCTGGCGGCATTCTTGTTTTCTTGCCGGGCGTTGGCGAAATTGAACGCTGCCGCCGCGTCCTGGCAGATTGGGCTGCCGCCGCAGGTATACCGCTGCTGCCGCTCCATGGCTCACTGCCGCTGGCCGCCCAAATAAAGGCGCTTGCCCCCGGCAACCACACGCGGGTTATCTTGGCCACCAACATCGCCGAAACATCGCTAACCATTGACGGCATCACAACCGTCATAGACAGCGGTCTGGTGCGCCGCGCCGGTTACGATGCTGCCCGCGGCATGGACAGCCTCGAACTTGTTCGCATCAGCAAAGCCTCAGCGCAGCAGCGAGCGGGCCGCGCCGGCCGTACAGCACCGGGCCGATGCATAAAGCTATGGTCACTGCCGGAAGACCGCTTCCTTGCCCCCTTCGATCCACCCGAGATTACCCGCATAGATATGGCTCCCACCGTACTCGACCTGTTTCGGTGGGATGCCAAAGGCCCCAGCGGTTTTGATTGGCTCACGCCCCCACCCACACACGCCATAGACGCCGCAATAGATCTGCTTGTGATGCTTGGGGCCTTGCAGCACACCAGCCCCACGAGCACCCCTGGCGCAAGTGCCCTCTCTCTTACCGCGCTGGGCAAAACCATTGCGGCGCTCCCGCTTCATCCGCGACTGGCCTGTATGCTGCATCAAGCCAACCGCATCGGGCTGGCACGCCCGGCAGCTTTGCTGGCCGCCATGCTCGGCGAGCGCGACTTTGCCCCCGGTGGCACCTTTACACCCACCGGCCATGAAGATTCTGACGTACTCATCCGTTTTGAATGGCTCGAGCACACCCTGCAAGGTCAGCGGCACAATCGCTTTGCCAATGCCGATACTCCCGCCATAGAACGCATTGCCCGCACCGCCGAGCAACTTGTAAACCTGCTGGGCAAGCCCGCTGCTCCTGATGCTCCCGCCGGCCCAACCAGACGAGAGGCACTGCTTCGTCTGCTTCTGGCGGCATTTCCTGATCGTGTTTGCCGACGGCGAACCAACGACCCCAAACGTGCCGCCATAGTTGGCGGCCGTGGCGTGGTACTTGGGCCCCAATCGGGTGTGCTGCGACCGGAGTTTTTTATTGCCGTAGATGTCACCTTCGATCCCAACAAGCCGCGCGGCGAAGGCCTGGTCCGAATGGCCAGCGCTATACAACCCGAATGGCTTACCAATTCGCCGGTATATCAAGAGCGGCAACTTGCCACGTGGGATCAGGCCAACCAGCGCGTGCTGGGCCTGCGCCAAAGCTGTTATGGCGAATTGATTATGTATGAATCGCCGGGCGACGCGCCGCCCGATCAATCAGCCCGCGTTATGCGGGAACAATTTCAGGGCAAACTGCGAGAGATTGTGCTGGCGAACCCAAGCGCCGGCCCATTGCTACAACGTTTGAATTACGCCCGCACCGCCCTGCCGGAGCTTAAACTGCCGATTTTTGACGAGGCCTTTCTACAGGAACTGGCCGCACCCCTATGGCCGCAGGCACGAAGCCGCCGCGATCTGGAATCGTTTGATTGGCACTCAACCCTTTGGCATGCACTAAGCCCGGTGCAACAACGCACGGTGGCCACCGTCCTGCCCGAGTCGTTGCAGCTTCCCAGCGGTCATCATGCAGCTATCACCTATGACTCCAGCGGCCCGCCCATACTGGCGGCCAAGTTACAGGAGTTTTTTGGCCTTGCCGACACGCCCCGCATCGGCGGGGGCCGCGTACCGCTGTTGCTGCATCTGTTGGGGCCAAATGGCAGACCGGTGCAGGTTACCAGCGACCTTAAAAGCTTCTGGCAAACCGGGTACTTTATGGTGCGCAAAGACCTCAAGGCCCGCTACCCCAGGCACTACTGGCCCGACGAGCCGGCAACCGCCGCCGCAGTGGTATCCGCTAGAAAGGCCCGCGAACAGGCAACCCCGGCCCCCCGCAAAAAATAGCCGCTTTTTGGCAAAATAACGACCATTTTGCCGCATGCCACCAAGAATCCTGCAATTCACCTCTGGCGGCCATCGTTGGTATAATAGATGGCTATGAAAGGCGAAGGTGCAAACATGACTTTGATGGATAAATTAACGTCGCTGTTTCGGTCGCAAAAGCCAACAGTTGTTGATTACCAGACCTTTGAGGAATTGGGCGCCACCGGCACCGACGGCCCCGACCGGCATATACTCAGCCGCGTCGGCCCCAATGGCATTATGCCCGAACCCAGCAGCTACAAACTTCAGCAAAGCTACAGCGCTCTGCTTGAAACCGTACAGGACCTGCGAAACTCGCTCGACGGCCAGGCTCGCCGTCAGGAAGAACTCATGGCCCGTTTGGGCACCCTGCCGCACGCCGTGAACGCATTGCCCCAAACCAGCAAAATGCAGTCCGAGCTGTTGCAGGTTATTAACGAACGGCTGGCCCTGCATGCCGAGCAGCAGCGAAAAATCAGCGACAGCATCAGCTCTGTAACCGCATCAGGTAAAGACTACAGCGAGATGTTGCAGGCCATACGCGAGCAAATCGAAACCGGCAACGAGATAGACCGCCAACTTGTCGAGGCGTTCAATCGCTTTTCGATTATGATTGATCGGTTGCAGGCGGCCAACAACAGCGCTGTAGACTGCCTCCAGCAGGTTCGCGACGGCTACGCCACCTCGGCCATGCAAATGCAGGAATGGGTTGAAAAATCGCGTATTCGCAACACCTGGATGGTCAACAGCGCCTTCGCAATGGCGCTTATTTCGTTCATTCTAGCCTTGCTCATGCTCATTCACCGCATGTAAAGTAATTGGCCTAAGCATCTCGATCACAAAACAGGCCCGCCACATTATGGCACAACAGCTATGCCGTGCGACGCAATCAAACAAACATGCAACGGCCTTTCTTGACGGCCCATAACCTTCTGCTACCATACCGGCAATTGACGGCCTTGGCGGTCAACTTGGTATTGGGCCTGTGCGCATCACCCCGCAGGGCCAATGGCGGAGTTTTCTAAACCGCAACCATAAAATGACCGGCAGCGAGAGCATAAATTGTCGCGGGCACTCTATGCGGCCCAATGCATCTGGGCACAGAAAAATCTGCTCGCCGGTTGGCATACTGGCACAGCGGAAGGACAAAACGAGCTAAAAATAATCTGGTGAGTCCGATTACTTTTGTTGGGGGTTTTACATGCTGCAACACCTGTTACTGTTGGCTACCGCAATGGCGCCTGTTCAAAACGCGGCCACAGCCGCGGCGTCGGCGGCTCAGGCTGTACCGCACGCGCTTATTCACCTGGCTCCAATAGATATTGCCATTTTGGCGGTGTATCTCGTGTTTGTAATCGCCATCGGCTATATCACGGGCAAGGGGCACCAAACCAGTGAAGACTTTTTTCTTTCGGGTCGCAGCATTCCAGCTTGGATTACCGGCCTGGCGTTTATTTCCGCCAACCTGGGCGCTCTGGAAGTGATGGGCATGGCCACATCAGGCTATCAATATGGCATGATGACCGCCAACTATTACTGGGTCGGAGCCATACCGGCCATGGTATTTATGGGCGTCGCGATGATGCCATTTTTCTACGGCAGCAAGGTGCGCAGCGTGCCGGAGTTTCTTAAGAAGCGCTACAATGAAGGCGCTCGTTTTATTAATGCCATTACGTTTGCCGTCTTTACACCGGCCATATCGGGCATAAGCATGTATGCCATGGCGGTGGTATTGCAGGACTTTTTAGGTTGGCACTTTTGGCCAAGCGTTGTCGTTTCGGGTTTGGTGGTGCTTGTTTACACCTTTTTGGGCGGCTTGACCGCCAGCATTTACAATGAAGTGCTGCAGTTTTTCTTAATTGTACTGGGTGTAGCGCCGCTTACCATTATCGGCCTGATCGCCAACCATGCCAAAGCGGTTAAGCACGCAGCGGCGGGCATGCACGAATCCTGGCTTGCCGCAGCCACCGCCGGCTGGGGCGACTTCACGCATTGGCTTGATACGCATCAGGTATCGCAGGGCAAAACCATGCTACCCGGCAGCATGTGGCTGCACACCTGGATGGGCACCGGGCATGCCGCGGGCAATACGCTGCAAATTACATGGCCCGGCGTAGTATTGGGACTCGGTTTTGTACTCTCATTCTCCTACTGGTGTACCAACTTTTTGGTGGTACAGCGGGCACTGGCCGCCAAAGATATGAACTCCGCCCAGCGCACCCCGCTGCTTGCGGCATTTCCAAAAATGCTGTTTCCTTTTATCGTCATTTTACCGGGCATCTTGGCCATTCCGCTGCTGCCGCACCTGGTTACCGGCGGCACGGTAGTACACGGCAAGCTTGTCAGCGATACGCACACTGTTAACAACGTTATGCCGCTGATGATGGGCACCTATTATCCGGCAGGCCTTCTGGGGTTGGGCCTTACCGCATTGATGGCCTCGTTCATGTCGGGCATGGCAGGGAATGTAACGGCCTTTAACACGGTGGTTACTTATGACCTCTACGGCTCACTCATCAATCCCAACGCCTCCGACAAACATTACCTCTGGTTTGGCCGTATCATGACGATTCTGGGCGTGGCCATCAGCGTGGGCTTTGCATTTTGGGTAAGAGGCGCCAACAGCATCATGGGTTACACCCAAACCATCTTCGGTGTTGTAAACGCGCCGCTCATTGCGGTATTTCTGCTGGGCATGTTTTGGCCGCGCACCACACCATGGGGCGGATTTATCGGCCTGCTTGTCGGCACGGGCACCTCGGTAACGCTCTGGATACTGTGCATGAAGGGACATCCCATGGCCCATTTTTATAAGCACGGCACCACCAGCGCATTTTGGAATGCGCTTTGGTCTTTCTGCGCGGGTGCCAGCAGCACGATCCTGGTAAGCCTGTTTACGCGCAAGCAACCGGTGGAACAACTCACCGGCCTGGTATACCAAGTTACGCCGCGCGGCGAGGTTAGCGCAACGCTGGCGTGGTACCGCAAGCCCTTGGTCTTGGGCATTTTGGCTTTGCTGGCCACGCTCATTCTTAATTTGTTGTTCTGGTAAGGCAGCGGCGGCGGCTTAAGCCACCGCGTTTACAGGAGAATTAAACATGATAGACCTGCGACTCCCAATTGGCATTTTCTTTCTTTTGGTGGGCCTGCTTATGGCTGGCTACGGAGTGGTTTCGCCCAACGACATTCCACACATTGGCATGAAAATTAACGGCAACCTCGACTGGGGCATCGTTCTGACCATCTTTGGCCTGCTCATGACTATCTTCGGCTGGCGGGGCCAGCGGCGACCGCCAGAACGAAAAAATCAACAACCGCCCACCCACTAACGAACTCAAGCCACTGGGCGATTTATAAAAAACCAACATCTGGGGCGGCCCTCGGCATCGAGTGCTGCCCCAGAATGATTAATCGGCAAGACTTATTCGGCAGTGGAAATAGCCACCCGCTTGGGGCCTAAGCCGGCAAGGCGGCCAATTTGAAGTTCAAGCACTCCTTTATCAAACTTTGCCGTGATGTTGTCTACATCGGCATAGTCAGGCAGCGTAACACTTCGATAAAACGAGCCTGCCATTCGCTCATGGTGATGAACTCCGCCGCGGCTCTTTTGCGATTCGACTTGCCGGGCGCCCTTAATTGCCAACACACGACCGGAAAGCTCCACCGAGATGTCTTTGGCGTCCATACCGGGCACATCCACCCGCAATGTAATGCGATGCTCATCTTCAGTAAGGTCCATGGCGGGCCACGGAATGGCCCACGAGCGGCCGCCCGCCGAATTGTGTCGCAGTGACTGCCACATACGCTCAAAAGCTCGATTCATGCCGGTGCGTAGATCAAGCTGCGTATGCGGCTCATTCAATTGACGGCGGAGCTTTTGCCCCTTCTGCTTAACTTTTTCGATCATACTCATAAACGTCCTCCTTTCGGTAAAGGTTTGACGGTTACATTCACCAACGCTCAAGCGTGCCCTATGCGGTTTTAACGGCAATTTTGCGTGCTTTAAGCGATTCGGCTTTGGGCACGCGCAGCATTAATTCGCCGTTTTTCAGCTCGGCATGAATGGCATCCACCGCCACCGGCACATTGAGCGTAAAATTACGACGATAGCCTACCGGCCTATGCTCACGCAGCAGGTAGGTACGGTCATCCTGGTTGCCAGCACCGGGGCGAGCCTCGACAAGCAGCACACCATTTTCGATGTTCACATCAACATCCTGACTTTGCACCCCCGGCATATCAAAACTGAAGATAAATGCTTCCGCATCCTCCGCAATGTCAACTGCGGGCGTGATAAACTGCGCATCGCTCAGGCGCTCCACCTGATTCTGAGCCGGATTGGTTTTTTCAATGTCTACCGCGGTCATGGTAATGTCTCCTTTTTAAAGTCCGTAAAATTACAAATAACAAACACTACGAAGCCAACAACTTTATTCGGCGCGGCTTGCTGGCTTCCGCCTTTGGCAGCGTAACCGTAAGGACTCCCGCCTTGAGGCCGGGCAATTCAAGCAGGCGACTGAAATCACCGGTTGCACGTTCCTGCCGCAACCATGTGCGATGTTTGGCGGTATCGTCGGCAGGCGCCTTACGGTGCACCTTCAACGAAACCTGCTTGCCTGTCACAAGCACCTCGATATGTTCGAGGCTCACACCAGGCACCTGGGCTTGCAGATAGGCATTGTCGCCGTCCTGCCAGATATTGACGGTGGGATAGGCTGCTTGATCAAAATCCCACGGGGCAGACGCGATACCTGAACGGTCAAACACATCATTCAGATCCGACTGCAACTGAAACAACGGGCTCCACGGATTGGTCGTCAGACTCCACATAAAAATCTCCTTTGACCTTAAACGCCGAGTACTTTTCCGGCCCAACTCGACAACGGGCATTTTTGAACTCACCATTACATTTTACAAACTCCGCACCAAAATCTAAAAGCGAATATAATCGCGATCGCAAGTTATTGTTTTATAATAACTTACGATAATAAAACTGTAGCAACATCCCCTAAAAACAGACCGCCAATTTGACAGTTTTTATGCTGGCAAAGTGCAATAACTTAATCACCACTGTTAGCGATCGAGAGACTACAACCGCATGGCCTTTATCCTTTGGCCACAAGCGCGAGCGACCGGGCGCTTACTCACGAGGCCAGGCATCAGCCGATAATACAAATGGCGACGCCTTGGCAACTTGCCCTAAGGTGTTGTTGCGAATAACCTACCTGCAACCCTTTATGAGAGAAGGCGGTTTTTTAATGACTTCTACCAATGCAGCCCCCAAATATTTCGTGCTCGATACCAGTGTGCTTTTACACAATCCGGGCGCTTTGTTCTCATTTGCGGACAACGAGGTGGTAATCCCCTTCGATGTGCTGGAAGAACTGGATAAGTTTAAAAAGGACACCAATGACGTTGGCCGCAATGCCCGGGCGGTCATCAGGCATCTGGATCAATTGCGCGAGCGCGGCCATCTGGCCGATGGCGTGAAATGGAACGGACATAACGGGTGTATTCGTGTTGCAATGGAAGCCGCCAAGGTTCCCAATCTTTCCGACGCCATTTCAGACAACCGAATTATTTCCGCGGCTTGGATTTTGAAAAAGGCCGGTAAGCAGGTCATTTTTATCAGCAAAGACATCAACGCGCGAATTAAGTCGGACGCTTTGGGTATACAAAGCGAAGATTTTGAATCGCAAAAAGTTGATTACGAGACACTGTACTCCGGCTACCGCGAGCTGGTGGTGGATTCTACGGTTATTGATCGCCTGTACAGCGAAAAACGCCTGAGCATGAGCGACCCGGCGCTGGCCAATCTTACTCCCAGCCTGTCACCCAACGAGTTTATACTCTTTAAAAGCGCCAACGACGAAAGCCAAACCGGCCTGGCTCGGTCAGTCCCAGGCATGGATGCGGTGTTGCCGCTGACACGGATCAAAAAGCCCTGCTTTGGCATTATTTCGCGCAATGTGCAGCAGACCATGGCCTTGGACCTTCTGCTGGATGACGATGTGCAAATGGTAACGCTGATGGGCACCGCCGGGACCGGCAAAACTCTTTTGGCACTCGCCGCCGGCATGACCAAGGCCTTCAATGAGCAGCGTTACGAGCGTATGCTCGTGGCCCGCCCCATTATGCCTCTGGGTAAAGACATTGGCTTTTTGCCGGGCAGCAAAGACGAAAAGCTCGCCGCCTGGATGCAGCCCATTTTTGACAACCTCGAATTTCTTCTCACGGATCGCCGCATCCACTCCGGTGAAACATCCA
>JAJXZA010000166.1 GCA_021780285.1 Planctomycetota bacterium | reverse complement strand
AAGTGAGTCAAACATACCTTATGTTCCTTATCAATGAGTTTTCAAACCATGGGGGCATTATGCCCAAACTGCCCATATTATCGCATGCCGTACATAAGCGCCGCCCATTAGCCACCCCTAACATCCTGCTCTTTTAGCAAGAACGGCCTCGCCTGGTAAACCGAACACACCAATGTTGTCCAGGAGCCTGTCCGAGTAATAGCCGGGCTGCGATCCCGGCGCGCGCCGGGAATTTTTGGCACTCCTCAAGTAGCGGTGGCGCCAGCGTACCTGACGCAGATGGTACTCCGAGGAGCCGCGCCGCAGAGGGGGGCCAAAAAGCATGCCGCCCTGCGGGGTGGGTCTAAAATGCCGCGTCTCGTTTGTTGTCGGATCTCACAGACTCTTCTTTTAGAGTCGGCTCGATCCTTCGCCGCGCATACGGGGCATTTCAAACCCATCGCAATCCCGGCCATTACTCGGACAGGCTCCTGGCGTCGCGTGCGCTGCGTTTTTTCCCATTCCTAAAAATCTTCACATCCTTCATTTCTTCGTGCCTTGGTGTTTAACTCCCGTCCCGCGACCCGCCGGCCGCGCCCGCATCCTGCAGGGGTTCCACGGCGGTGATCATGCCGCCAAACTTATCAAGAATGCTTTTAACCGCGGGGTTCTCGCGCAGGCGCTGCAGCAGTTCCGGGTCAATGCTGCGTGCGGTCTGCGGGGCCGGTGCCGTACCCGGCCTTGGCGCCGGCGCAGCGGCATCGTCCGTATATTGAAACTCCACGCGAAATTGCCGATTGGCTAATTCGGCCAAAACGTTTTCTAATTTTCCGCGCAAGGGTTCCGCTGATGCCTGCAACCGCAGCGGCAGCGCCAACCGCATGATGCCCGCCTCAAAGTCGCAGCGGTCGAGCTGGCAATAATTACCGATGGCCACAAACTGCAGCGATTCGGCGAGTCGTTGTTGCAGAGATTGCCACAGGTCCGTACCGGAGGCGGCAGGAATGTTGTTGACAGCTTGCGGCGGGCTGGCGGCCGCACTGGGTAAGCGCTCGCTTTGTGGGCTTAGGGCGGCGGGCGATGGCCGTGGTGCCGGTTGGGGCCGTATCGCTGCCGGGTTGGTCGGCAAAGCGGCATGAGTCGCGGCGGCCACGGCGGGCGCGGCGGTCAATGCGTCATTTTTTTTTTGCGGCGATGCTTCGGTGTCGGCCGCCCGGCCCACTTGATCAAGCAATTCACCCAGCGAACTGAATTGTTGCGCCAGGGCCAGCCGCACCAGCAAAGCGTCAAACAGCGGACGCGGCATGGTGCTGAACTTGATGGATCGCAACGTCTGGTCGGCCAAGGCGATGTGATGCACCAATGTCGGCGTGTCAAACTTCGGAGCCAATGCCGCAATAGATTGCCGCCATTCGCCGGGCATATCCAGCAGTTGGCTCTCGTGCCCGCAGGCTTTGGCGATCAATATGTTGCGGAAGAACTCGCTTAAGTCTGCCAGCAGCCGCTCCATGCTCAGGCCGCTGTTGAGTTGCTCATCGGCGCGTTGGAGGGTCGAAGCGGCATCTTGTGCGGCAATGGCCTCGATAATTCCGACAACGGCTTCGAGCGGGGGCTTGCCGAGCAGGTCCTGCAGCAACTGTTCGGTGATGCGCTGGGCGCCCAACGACAGCACGCGGTCCAGCAGCGACAGTGCATCGCGCATCGAGCCGGCCGCGGTGGCGGCAATGCGGTGCAGCGCCGCCGGGTCGGCAGCAACCTTTTCCTGCTGGCATATCTGGGCCAAATACTCCGCAATGGCGCCGGTGGGAATATTCTTAAAATCGTAGCGCTGGCACCGGCTCAGTATGGTCGCCGGCAGTTTTTGTACATCGGTGGTGGCAAAAATGAACTTCACGTGCGGGGGCGGCTCTTCCAGTGTTTTAAGTAGGGCATTGAATGCCGCGGTGGTAAGCATATGTACTTCGTCAATAATGTAGATTTTAAAGGGGCAGTGGCTTGGGGCTACGCCCGCGTTTTGTCTTAACTCGCGGATCTGATCTACGCCGTTGTTTGAGGCCCCGTCTATTTCAATTACATCTATTTCTTCGCCGCGGGCAATAGCCTGGCAGGTGTTGCAGGTTCCGCAGGGCTGACCGTCTTTAACGTTGGGGCAGTTGATGGCTTTGGCCAGTATTCGTGCCGAAGAGGTTTTACCCACGCCGCGCGTGCCGGTGAAGAGAAACGCGTGCGCCAGCCTTCCGGTAGCCACCGCGTTTTTTAGCGTTTGGGCGATGGGTTCCTGCCCGATAAGCTCGCTGAAGTCGCGCGAGCGGTAACGCCGGGCCAGTACTGTGTAAGCTTCTGCCATGTGGTCAATATAGCCGTTGCTCAAGCCGGAGGCCAGCCAGCTAACTCTCCCGTGAAATCGCCGCGATGACTGCGGCCATGCGCCCCGTAACCGGGCCATCGCGCCGATGCGAGAAGAAGGCCTCGTGATTGCGGTAAGTGCAAAAAGCAGGGTCATTTGAATCGTCAATTTGTACGACTCCGGCGGCTGTGAGTTGCTTTTGCACCGCAGCACGCAGGTCTATGTGCGGTTTGCCGCCAACTTCAGGCTTCATCACCGCCTCCGCCAAGTCGGCTTGTTCAAACTCGGCCGCGACTTGCGGCCCGACCTCAAAGGCATCCGCACCAATGGCTGGGCCAATGGCGGCTGTAATGGCCGTGGGGTGTATGCCAAAACCGGTCATAGCCGCAACGGCCTGACCTACAACCCCGGCAACAATTCCGCGCCAGCCCGCATGCACGGCCCCAACCACATGACCATGCGGCCCGGCCAGCAAAATCGGCACGCAATCTGCAATGCGAACGCACACCAGCACGCCCGGTTGGTCGGATATAACAGCATCCGCCTCGGTTTGGCCGCGGTAGCGATCATTCAGCTCGGCGGAAAGCGTTTCGGAGTATTCTCCTTCTGGCTCGGACCGTAGAATTGCAATGCCGGCGCCATGCACCTGCTTAACCCACGCCAACGGCAGGCGGTCGGCTCCGATGGCCGCCTGAAACAGTCTGAAGTTCGCCTGCAGGTTGTCGGTCGAGTCTTGCGCGGCGTCGCTGCTGTGCCGCCCCAGGTTAAGCGATGCAAATGGAGCCGGCGACACTCCGCCAATGCGTGTAGAAAAGGCGTGCGGGACTCCTTGAGCGCCAAGCCGGGCGGAGGTCAGGTATACAACGCCATTGGTAGCCTGCAAACGATTAAGCATGGGTGCATTGTACACGCACGGGCGCGGCGGTGCCTTATTGCTCTCGTGGCGAGCGGGACAGAGATGGCTTTGACGAGCCGGCGGTAGTTCAGGTTGCCATTGTGAAATTGGTAAATATTTATGGCTCTTCAGGCAATCG
>JAJXZA010000208.1 GCA_021780285.1 Planctomycetota bacterium | reverse complement strand
GACCGCATTGCAGCGGCGGGCGTTGGACCTTCTGGAGGTGTGCCCAGTACGGGGAAGCTGATTTTTGAACAATTCGCAATGCCTATGCGGGTGAAATGCGTTTTCTATATAAGGAACTTTGGTTTAAGGAACAGCGCCATATGCGGCATACTGTGCAAAGCCAATCAAATATCATACGGGCATCCGCTGGGCGTCTGCGATACGTTCCATTAACTTTGGTACTTGTGATCGCGTTTGAGGCCGGCGGCATACATCATCTTGTTGCGAGCCGCCCCATTGATCCTAATAATCCGCCGGGCGGACTGTTCGAGAACCACCGTCATCATGCCGCGACCACAGCCACGGCAAAGGCACCGGCGACGGCATCGAGCCGGCCGCCCGTTGTTCCACTCGAGAGCGCCGGAAAGGCCAATTCACTCATTGGACCGCACAAAGACGAGGGCGGTTTTTTTGCAGCCCCTCTTGCCATGCTTCAAAAACCCCTGGTAACACCCAACGAAAAAGCCTCCTTTGATGAGCTCTTTGCCTCGGATATCAAGCACGCCCAGAACAGTTCGCCGGCCATGGTGGCCATGTCGCAGCGCCTGGCCTCGGCCGAGAGCATTCCGGGGCTTGGCCCGCGGATGAAACGCTATCTGACGCTGCAGGCTATGCAACTGGCTCTGGAGGGCGACGCTTCTAAGGCAATATTACAGGAGCAGATGCAGACGCTCCTGCCGCAACTCGCTGAACCAACGCTTGCGGTGGCCAGCGTGCGAGCCTCACTGCTGACCGCCCTGACTCAAGCGCATTCCGATACCGCAAGCCCGCTGCTGCTGCAACTCACCTGCAGCGCCTGGAGCAATTTGGCGGTCTTACAGGTGCGAAGCGGTCATTGGGCCTCGGCCGGCAACAGCGCAAAACAGGCCCGGCATTGGTTCAGGCAGCTTTCGCCAAAAGAGCGCAGCACCGAACTCACCGACGTTACCCAGCGCATGGCTCAACTGGTCAACTTCGCCCAGCAGGCAGCAATTCTGCGGCCGCGACTGTATCACAGCTATCAGACCAACCCGGCAGACAAAGCGGGCGACAAATTGGCCCTCTACGCCCTGGCTTTGCTCCAAGACCCGTGGCAAGCCGCGGAATTTGCCGCTCATAGCCGCACGCCGCAATTAAAGGCGATGGCGGCGGCCTTTGGCAACCTGCCTGGACAGCTCCAACCAACCTCACGCGGCAACGTTAAAAAGCTCCTTACCGCCGCCCAGGCGATTGCGGCAGTTGTACCACTGGCCGACAACGCCGCCGAACGTGACGCACTCATAGAATATGCCCGCCGCAAACTTGCGGAGCTGGCACTGAACAAAAACGCATCAAAAGCCGATGCGGCCGCAGCATCGCAGACGATCCAGCAATTAAGCGGGAAATAACGATGACGCCGCATTCAGAAGCACCGTCCGGTCGCTTGACGATAGCTTTATCACTGCTGCATTGTATATCCAGCGGGTGAAGCACGGCCCGCATTCGGATTGTTTTACCGTCAAGAACGCGCAGCGACAGCGATGAACGACGTGGGAGTTTCGCCTCAACCTGCAGTAATGATCAGACACTTTCGCCGCCGGGGCTGCGGCAGTTCGTACTCAAATCATTGTGCTTCGCCGGGGCTGTATTCGCCTTGAAATTTTCCGTACATAACCATGAACCGCGCCTGGATACGCTGATGCTCGTTATCGGCAAACAGACGATGATGAAGCATATCAAGCAAGGCGGTCAATTCGCTTTCGGCAATCACATCTGCGTTGAGCACCACGAGCGTGGCCTCTATTTGATCACTCGAAACAAAGTGCAGGTCCAGCGATGCAACATGCTCCTCGCCCAGGCTCAGGATATAGCGCTCCGACGAGGCGGTACGGCATGTGCGACTAATCTCTATTTCATCCATGGGATGTCCCCTGAACTATCGAAACCACTTCACCCAACAGTGCGAGCAGCGCAATGATGATAAAAAATGCCGCCAGGCAACCGCCACAGGAACCGCAACCGCAGCCCTTTGCCGGTTGCAACGCACCGGCATCCAACGGCGACGGGCGGCGTACATAGCGACTTGACGACTTTTGATAGTTTATATACCGAAGGCCCGTGCCCGGCAAACTCATGGAAGTGTAGCGGCGGCCCGTTGCCGAGCGGCCCACGCGAAGCCCGGTTACGCCAAGCGAATAGCCGACACCATGCCCGCTGACGTTAAGACGTATGGGGCCGAATCGGACGGACTTTCTGAAGTACAAGCCCACAGCGCTCACTCACAAGAACGCTCTGTGGGCAATAAATCAGAGCTTCCCAATGAGAACGCTCGTATTATGCCCGCCAAAGCCAAAACTGTTGCTCATGGCATATTTAACCGCGGCCCGGCGCGCCGTGTTGGGAATATAATCAAGATCACACAGTTCGTCGGGTTCTACATAATTAATGGTCGGCGGAAGTTCGCCGCGGCTCATGGCAAGACATGTAATGGCCAATTCAATGCCACCGGAAGCGCCAAGACTGTGGCCCAATGCGCCCTTGGTCGAACTGATGGGAACCTTTTTAGCCGCAGCGCCCAGGGCCGCATGGCACGCCTTGGTTTCGGCGAGATCACCGAGTTCGGTGCTGGTGCCATGGGCGTTGATGTAGCTTATTTGATCGGGGTTAATATGGGCTTCCTGAAGGGCCTTGGTCATGGCTTTGGCCGCTCCGGCGCCATTTTCGTCGGGTGCCGTAATGTGACAGCCGTCGCCGGTGGCGCCGCAGGCAAGCAGTTCGGCATAGATTCGGGCGCCACGCGCCTTGGCGTGCTCATATTCTTCGAGCACCAGGACGCCCGCGCCTTCCGACATGACAAAACCGTTGCGGTTTTTTTCAAATGGACGACTGGCTTCGCTCGGGCGGTCGTTCCAGGTGGACAGCGCCCGCAGGGCGCAAAATGCGGCCAGGCCAAGTTTGGTCATGGCCGCCTCCGCTCCACCGGCAAGCATAATGTCCGCTTCGTTAAATTGAATGGTTCGAAACGCATCGGCGATGGCGTTGCCGGCGGTTGCGCAAGCGGTAGCCGTTGCGGATACCGGCCCGCGCAATCCCCAATGAATAGACAAATTACCCGCCGCCGCATTTACCATCAGTTTCGGAACAGTAAATGGCGAGACGCGTTCAACGCCGCGAGCCAGCAGTTTGTCGTACTGCTGTTCCATCTCTTCGATACCGCCGATGCCGGAGCCGACAATCACACCGCAACGGTCGCAATTTTCGTGGGAAAAATCGAGGCCGGAATCTTTGACGGCATGAATGCCCGCCACCATGCCATAAACAGAAAAACGGTCCAGCCGCTTAAGTTCTTTATGAGCCAGCACCGCCTCCGGGTTGAACATTTCCGGAGTAATTTCACCGCCTATTTTGACGGGATATTTGCTCACGTCCACCCGCGATATAAGGCGGATGCCACAATGGCCCGCCAGCAGTCGCTGCCAGAAGGCGTCGGTGTCATCACCCAGCGGGGTTACCACGCCTAAGCCTGTAATTACAACACGACGTTTGGTCATGCGGGACTTAACACTCCATCAAAATACCACCCCACGCGCGGCCGTTATGACCCCACGAGCATGGCACACGCGGCCAGCAGCCGAATGTCAATGAGTTCAGGCTTGCGGCTTTTGCTGTTTGGCGGCAATGGTCTTGATGTAGTCAATCGCCTGACCAACAGTCTGAATCTTTTCGGCTTCTTCATCGGGAATGGACATTTCGAATTCATCCTCGAATTCCATCACCAGTTCCACCGTGTCAAGACTATCCGCATTGAGGTCGTTGACAAAGCTGGTGTCGCGGGTGATTTCCGCCTTGTCCACGCCCATTTGCTCGGCGACGATATCAATGACTTTTTGTTCAATGTCTTCGGTTTCAGCCATACGCATGGGCCTCCATAAAAGGGAAAATCCGAAACTCCGTTACTGCCGGCTTTAGCCCTACGCGGGCGAACATTCATCCGGGCCGATAGGTTAGCGTACCGGCCCCATCTTGGCAATGGTCAAGAGCCTTAACGCGGGAATTCTTTTCACCCAAACCAAGCTCCACCACCCGGTTTTTATCCTGCTTCTTCATGCCGCATATAACGCGCGGCTACATGCTCATGCCGCCATCTACAGCCAACACCTGGCCGGTAATATAACCGGCCGATTCACCCGCCAGAAACGCTACTGCCGCCGCCACATCAGCCGGCGAGCCAAATCGCCGCAGCGGTATAAGGCCCACGACGTTTTCTTTGATCTGCGGCGGCAGAACATCGGTCATGTCGGTGGTGGTAAAACCCGGCGCCACACAATTGGCGGTTACCTGCTTACCGGCCAACTCCCGCGCGATGGATTTGGTAAGACCAATCAATCCCGCTTTGGAAGCCGCATAATTTACCTGCCCCGCATTTCCTATTATACCCGAAACAGAACTGATGTTAATGATGCGCCCCCACTTGGCGCGAATCATACTGCGGGCGGCGGCGCGGCACGCGACGAATGCAGATCGCAGGTTGGTAGCCAGCACATCGTCAAAATCTTTGTCGTCCATTCGCATAAACAGGCCATCGCGTGTGATGCCCGCGTTGTTAACGAGTATGTCAATCCGGCCATGCTTTTCAATGGTTTGCTCGATGGATGCGGTAAGCTGGGCGGAGTCGGCTATATCCACAACGGCCGCTTCAGCCGATTTGCCCGCAGCCGCAAGGGCTGCAACCAGAGCGTCAAGTTTGTCCTTGTTGCGTGCCACCGCCACTACATGCACATCGGCGGCCGCCAGATATTGTACGATCGCCTCGCCAATGCCGCGGGAGCCGCCCGTCACATACGCCACTCGTTTTGCATTTGCCATAAAGTCCTTCCCGCTGATAGTGCCTTCAGTCGCCGCCGACGGCAGCCTTACCCGTCCAGTGTTGAAATATTGGTAACCACAGCTTTGCGGTCAATTTTACGCATCAGGCCCGCGAGCACCCGGCCCGGCCCAAGTTCCAAAAAGCCTTTGGCTCCCTGGCCGAGCAAATAACTCATGCTTTGCGACCATCGCACCGGCGCGATAATTTGCTGTACGAGCAGTTGCCGAATGGCCGCGGCTTCGCCATGAGGTTGAGCCGTAACGTTACTCAGGACGGGCATGCGGGCGGGAGAAAACTCCACCAACTCGAGTTTGGCGCTCATGGCCTGTGCAGCCGAATCCATCAACGGTGAATGAAATGCTCCGGCGACACTCAATGGCACCGCCCGGAACCCCATGGTCTCGGCAACCTTCGCGGCCGCATCACATGCCGCCGCCGCCCCCGAGAGCACAATTTGCCCGGGAGCGTTGAAATTCGCCGGGACGATCACGCCGACCTGTTTGGCCTGCGAGCATATCGCATCGGCCGCGGCCTCGTCAGCGCCAACCAAAGCCAGCATCGAACCTTTGTGCGCCATCGCCGCAGCCTGCATCAACTGACCTCGCGCCCGCACCAATCGCACCGCATCGGCAAATTTCAAAACGCCCGCAATGTGCAGCGCCGTGTACTCGCCCAGCGATAGCCCGGCGGCGACGTCGGGCGCCTGCGGCAGGCGACCTAACTCCAGCAAAGCTTCATAAATAGCCACGCTGGTGACAAAAATGCCGGCTTGCGCCACATCAGTCGCCTGCAGTTCTAGCTCTGGTCCTTCAAAGCATATTTTTGACAGAGAAAAACCCAGAATTTCGTCGGCTTGGTCAAAAATGCGCCGTGAAGCACCGCACTTGGCATAAAAATCTTTACCCATACCCACGTGTTGTGCGCCCTGGCCCGGACATAAAATTGCGTAGCTGATCGCCATGAATTGTCTATCCTTTGTATACCCGCGGTTGGCCAGCCGTGTGCGGCGCCTGTAGCCGCCGACCGGCCCCCTTGCCGGGGTTACTACAGTTTGATGGTAGCCGAGGCCCAGGTAAGCCCGGCGCCAAATGCCAACAGAATAACCCAGTCGCCCGGGCCACAGCGACCGGCCCGCATAGCCTCATCGAGCGCTATGCCCACGGAGGCGGCCGAGGTATTGCCGTAGCGGTCAATGTTGACATAAACGCGCTCGGGCGGAAAACCAACTTTCTCGGTGGCGCTGCTGATGATACGCAAATTAGATTGATGCGGCACCACCAGTCGTACGTCTTCGGCTTGGAGGTTGCATGCTTTCATCGCTTCTTCGAGGCTGTGGGTCATTTGGGTCACAGCAAATTTGTACACCTCCCGGCCGTTCATTTTCAGGTAGTGCTGCCGGTCGGCCAGCGACTGCGGCGATGCCACCATGCGCGAACCACCCGCAGGAACATGAATAAACTGCCCGCCCGTACCATCGGCCGCAAGTAAAAATGACTGAAGACCGCGCGAAGGATCGTCCGAAGCTTTTAAGACAGCCGCACCGGCTCCGTCGCCAAAAAGGATGCATGTGCTGCGATCCTGATAATCAACAATTCGAGAAAGCGTTTCAGCCCCGACCACCAGCACCGTTTTGTGCGAGCCGGTGGCAATGAACTGGCTTGCGGTCACCAAAGCATATACAAAGCCTGAGCAGGCTGCGCCCAGGTCAAAGGCGGCAATGTGCCGCTTGATGCCCAGTTTTTCCTGCAAGATGCACGCCGTGGAGGGCGTGAACATGTCAGGCGTGAGCGTGGCGACAACAATCAAGTCAATATCGTCGGGCGTTATTCCGGCGGCGGCAATGGCCCGTTTTGACGCTTCCAAAGCCAACGTGGAGGTGCACTCATCTGCAGCGGCAATACGACGTTCCCTAATGCCGGTACGCTGAACGATCCAATCGTTGGTCGTGTCCACCATCTTTTCCAGGTCTGCATTGGTAAGCCGACGTTCTGGAGTGTAGCTGCCGGTACCGGCGATGATAGCGCCAAACCGCGATTTCAAGTGGTGGACTCCTCAAATGACCACAACAAACGGACGCAAAGCCAAATCGCGCCCCAACTAAGCGAATGAAACTACCATGAGCCGCCATGTTTCGCCACCGAAACCGTCAACTTCTTCGCAAGAATGAATTAAGGGCATTATTGGGCAACCAAATGCGCCAGCCGGGTTACAAGTTGGGCATTAATATTGTGCCGCCCGGCATCACGTACAGACTTAACTGCGTTGCATATGCCGCGAGCTTTGGTAGAGCCATGTACTTTCATAAACATAGCTTGCACCCCCAACAGCATCGCACCACCATATTCTTCATGGTCGTATTGGCACTCGATGGCCCGCAGCACGCCGCTCAATTCGGCCAAAAGTTCCGGCTTGGCCGCCTTGGCCTGCTTTTTTATGATTTGCATGAACGAAGTACCCAAGCCCTCGATCACCTTCAGCACCACGTTGCCGGTAAAACCATCGGTGATTAACACATCGCATGGTTTATTAAACATGTCACGGGCTTCTACAAAACCGACAAAATTAAGCCCCGGCTCCTGCTGCATAAGCTCGCGGGCATCTTTTACCAGGGTGGTGCCTTTTTCCGGCTCGGCTCCAATATTCAAGAGGCCTACCCGCGGCGACGCCACATGGCCGAGAACCTGGCTGTAAACCGACGCCGCGACGGCATATTGCAGCAAGTGCTGCGGCTTGGGCTGCACATTGGCCCCGGCATCGCACAGCATAAATGGGCCATGCGCAGTAGGTATGTGCACCGCAATACCGGGGCGATCTACCCCGGGAAGCGCTTTGAGCATGAGCACGCCCGCAGCCACCAGCGCTCCGGTATTGCCGGCCGAAATAATCGCATCAGCTCCGCCGGCCGCTGCAAGTTTCACCATCTTGACGATCGAACTTTTTCGCTTGTGGCGTACCGCTTCCACAGGCGAATCGTCCATCGAAATGACCTCTTCGGCATCATGCAATTTAATCAGGGGGTTATGAGCGACATCGGCGCCGAGTTTTTCGCGCAGCAGCGCCGCGGGGCCAACGAGTATTAACTCGTCTCCTGGCTCAAGCGATGGAAGCGCATCGAGTGCGCCTTGAATGACCTGATCGGGTGCATGATCCCCACCCATGGCATCTATGGCGATGCGCATCGTTCACTCCGCAGCCATGAAATGATTCCGCGAAACGATCAACCTTTAAGCCTTTTCAGCTTTTACCAGCGAAAGTCGGCGGTTAACGTGCCCGCAGTTGCTGCACGCCCGGTGCGGCAGTTTCGGCTCGCCACATGTGGGGCATTTTGAAAAATTCGCACCCTTGAGCGCATGATGTGCCCGCCGCATACCCTTACGCGACTTACTGGTTCGTGCAACTGGTAACATAAAAACCCTTTCATGCGCCGGCTTTCGGCCGACTTATACCCGCCCGCGGCTGTACTGCATTGGCAAAACAATCGCTGGTACGAGTGATCTGGCCGTGCAAATCCTTGCCGGAGGAAATTCTCTGCCGTCGGCGAGAGCCGCCACAACCAACAATCCACGGCCACAGTCAGCTTTCGCCCACGAAAACTGGTTAAAAGCTAACGCCACCGAAGCAAAAAGTCAAGATTAAGGCAATTGAGGGCAGTCGCATAAAAGTTACCGCTCCTGCCCCAATGAGCAGCCGCCCCCACAGAAAGCCCCCTGTTGGCGATTTGCATCTACGTAAAAGGCAAATTCACACTCCACGGGCAAGCCACAAAGTTTTCATGCTTACTGCCCGGTCCCACGATCGCCCGCCCACTGCTGGCGGGTAACAATCGGCACATACCCGATGGCCAGGCCTTTTGGCGGCGTGACAATTTGCGCCGAGTCGAGGGAGGCCACGGTACCTTGTGTCGGCGGAGGCAGGTACTGACGATTTTTTGTCCAAAGACGCTGAATCATCTCGGCCCGTATTTGCATTTTATCGCGTTCGGCCTGACTAAGGTCGGCATGGAGCAGCGCGGGCTGATCTTCGAAACGATACCAGTAATACGTAACCACAGAGCCGTCGCTCAAATGAGCGTAAAACGGCCCGGCAGCCGGCCCGGGCTTCTTGAAAGCACTGTTCGGGCCATCTGGTGTGGTATAGGGTTTGGGACGCCGCCACTTTTTCGCATAAAAGTTGATACTCTTAAGTTGGGTTGCATCGGGAATATCAGCCGCATGCACCGCCTGCCATTTGGCTTTTTTATTGACATACAAAAGCTTGTAAAACCGCGGCAACAACGCGCGGTTGCCATGAGAGCCTATGTGCACCAACGGCCTATTCCAGACAAACCCGTACGACGCCGGATCGGGAAGAAAGGCATTTGCTAAGTGCTGCCACGGCAGGCTCCCTCGCTGTGACTTTGCGGTACCGCCGGCATAAAGCTTCCAGGTAGACCAAACTACCGGCGGAAAATGCTGCCCAAAGGCCTGCGATACGCTTAGCCTGCCGCTGACCGCTGGCCCACCGTTAAACCAAGCCTTTACGGGGTCCCAGAGAGCTTCGCGACTGTAGCACAGAAGCCGGTTAAGCAGTACCGATCGGCCCTCGCGGTCCGCAGGAAAAGATACCTGTCCAAGGCGTGCGTATGTGCCCGAACTTATCCGGCTGATGGCTGCTGGAAGATACTGCGTCTCCATTTGATACGCCTTATTAGCATGCGACCAACGCGAGTCGAGCAGCTTACCAACCAACTCGGGGCGCGTAATGGCAGACCGATTCCAGAAATACGGTGTAAAAAAGCAAACCGGCCCCCTGAAGTTGCGGGTATTGAGAAACAAGGTCCAGCAGTGATTGCCCATAGGGACATTTTTGCCGTCGGTGGTAGCCTGCGGATCGGTAAGGGGCAATGGGAGATAGCCATACCCGAACAATTGACCGTTGGTGCCCGGCTTCAAGGTCAGCCCATCAGGCGGAAATAACAACCAGGGACTAAGCTGGGCTACACCATAACCAGCACGAGGATTGTGCTTCCAATCCGCACTGTACGGAGCATCTATGATACGATGCCAGTTATACGCAACCCCTCCGAGATGAAACTTAGGCGCCGCCGTCGGAAATCGGGTGCTGCGCCACCATCCAAGCCCGCCTTCTATATCGGAGTATAAGTTTGACGGGCTCTTGCCTGCATACTGCGCCCGCATCCAAGTGCCGCACAGCCCAGATTGAAATTGATTCCCCGGATACCGCAGCAACAATGGCCAGGCTGCGGAATACATGGAGAAGCCGCCATCATACTTTTTGGCCACTCTCGGCCTCGTCGGAATAATCATGTACCCGTCAGCCTGGACGCCTGGAAGTACCGCGGCTCGTGTCGCTGACGTCAGCAACATCAGCACCACACCCGGAACTAAGACAAGCAATCGTTTCATTAGGCATCCCTTTTTAGACACACGCCTTCCCATGACCACCATGCGGGGTTGCGACTGCTCGCGGATGTACCACAACGGGTGAGATTAGCCGACGGGCGGCCCAAGCGAGGTAATGGTCATTGGCTCAAAGTTGTATTGCCGCAGCACACCGCAGACCTCCGCGTGATCAATCGCCTGTAGACGCGTGAGGTCTTCCTCAAGCGTTTTGTATTCGTTGTTGTATATCCAGCGGGCTATCATACTGCGCATGCGGCCCAGCGGAAGCTCTCCACCGAGAACGCTGCCGGTGGCGATTTTTGTTTTACTGCGCTGTATTTCATGATCAGCTACGTCAGCGGCGGCCTTTTTTAGCTCATTTAGCAGAATCGCCTCCACCTGCTCGCGCCTCGCCGGATCGCAGGACGCATACACGAAGAAACTCCCGGCATGATCGTGCGGATAAAATGAAAAATCCACTTCGTCGGCCAAACCGGGATCCACCAAGGCCCAGTACATCCGCGAGCCATCATGGTCACCAATAACGTCGGCCAACACCTGAGCGCCATAGCGGTTCTCATCCTGCGCGCTTGGGCCTGGGCACATCATCGCAATGTAATGACGCTTAAGCTTGGGATCGGTTATATGCCGCCGCCGGGGCGCGGCGACGGGTTGTTCATAACGGCGCTGCACATCAAGATGCTTCCAGTGGCCGCAGGCCTTTTCCGCGAGGTCCATCAGTTCGGCAAAGTCCATCTTTCCGGTCACCGCCAGCACCATGTTTCCAGGGCCGTAGCGGGCGTCAAAATACTGTCGCATCTGCGGCTGTGAGAGCGCCGAGATGGACTCATGCGTGCCCAACACTGACTTGCCCAGGGCGTGGGGGCCAAAATAGTCAGCCATGACAGCTTCATACAGCACGTGGGCGGGCTTATCCAAATATAAAGCAATTTCTTCGAGAATGACCTTTTTTTCCATGTCAAAATCTTCCTGCCGGAGCGAGGGTCGCATCATGTCGGCAAGTAGATCCAGCGACTGCGGCAAAAACTCCGGCAACACATGCGCCCAGTAACACGTAACCTCGCTGCTGGTAAATGCATTGTTGCGGGCTCCCATAGCGTCGAACTCGCGATTGACATCGGCGGAACTGCGGCGCGCTGTACCCTTAAACATCATGTGTTCTAAAAAGTGCGAAACCCCGGCGACTTCGGGCGTTTCGTCACGCGAACCGGTTTTAACCATAAACCCAATGGCTGTAGACTGCGCGGCGGAGTTTATTTCCGCTATCACGTCAAGGCCATTGCCCAACTGGGCATGCTTAAACTCTACCATAAATGCTCCTGTGCGTTGTCGGATCGGCTACCGCTATCCGCGGGATATCACTACTATCGCAAAGTAACTTCCAATGGCTGCGGGCCGATGGTAACGACGGTTGCGGGTTCAAAACTGGTCTGGGCTAGCCAGGCGTTAAGGCCATCGAGGGTTACGCCCTCAATTTGCCGGCGCAATTCATCAAGCGTTCGTGGGCGTCCATAGTGGTGATAATCAAATGCGATGGCACCGGCCCGCGCTGCCGAGCTTTCGCCTTGCATAATCAATCCGCTTTTCATGCCAATTTGACACCGCTGCAGTTCGTCGTTGGCCGCGCCTTGGCGCAGCCGCCGCAGTTCTACCAAAAACGAATCGAGCGTGCGCTGTGCCCGGTCTGGAGCGGTGCCGGCATAGCCTATAAAGCAACCCAACTCTTTAAAGGCCTGATAGCCAACATGTACGGAATAGCAAAGCCCCTGCTTCTCACGAATTTCAGAGAACAGTCGCGCACCCATACCGCCGCTAAGTATTCCTCGTGTCGTCTTGGCCATAATGCTCTGCGGAGAGTTTTCGGGAACACTGTCCCATGCCAGACCTATTTGCACCTGATTGCTCTGCTGATGATGATGCAGAACCCCTCGCTGCGGGCGGTCGCCTTTTGTTGAACCATTGCCGGGCGTCCCGCTTTGCCAACCCCCAAAGGCCTTATCCACCCAAGCGGTTGCCGCGGCAAATTCAATATTACCCGCGATGGATATAATAGCTCCTCGCGGAATAAACCGGCGATGGTAATCCGCCCGTAATTTCTGGGCGGTCAGAGCCTGAAGGTGCTCACGACGACCCACAACTTCCCGCCCCCAAGGCTCGGGCAAGTGTTGACGGCGCAACAGCAGCGCAAGCTTCTGGCTGGGTTCATCTTCAATGGCGTCAAGCTGCTGGAGCGACAGGTCAACTGCGGGTGCAAAGCCGTCATCGGGCAATCGCGGACGCTGAACAATGTCCGCAAGCACGGGCAAAACCTTCGGCAACTGCTCGGAGAGCATCGAAGCCGACAGACGCATAAACGTGGTTTCAGCGGCGCAACTTCGCTGAACACCTAGGCTATCCATATACTCAGTCAATTGGCGGTTGTCTCGGTCGCCGGCGCCGCGCATAAGCCAGTCAGCCAATACGCCGGAACTACCCAATGCATCGGCCGGATCGCTCATACAGCCCGCAGGCGTCAGCACGCACACGGCCGCTGAGCGCACATTGGGCACACGTTCCATCACAAGTGTCAGTCCATTAGGTAGTGAATGCACCGCCTGCATGGTATGGTCCACAGATAAACTCACAATACACTCCTCGGCCTGTGCGGCCCATTCATTGCGTTCCTACGCCACTTGCTGCGGGGCCGCGCAGTTGCGACACGATGCAACCTCATGCCGCCGTTTTAAGCCCATGTTGGCCTCGGCATAAGTTCATTTGGCAGACACCGCCCCTCCATGGTGCGATGGAGCACGTCCGGCAGGGTACCCACCTGGTTCCAAGGAGCCGGCGAAATGTGCCAATCCGCCGCCGCATAACAACCAAGGACAAACTCGGTTGTCCGGGCAATTTTATCAAATGCCGTCATCGGAGCCACACCGGCGCGAATAGCGGCTGCAAAGGGTCTGCCAATTTTTCTGGCGTGACGCGATATTTCATCGTCATAACCCATGTTTTTGTAGTGCAAATGCCGTTTGGTATGATTCGGCATGGCCCGACGC
>JAJXZA010000211.1 GCA_021780285.1 Planctomycetota bacterium | reverse complement strand
CTTCTGGAGGTGTGCCCAGTACGGGGAAGCTGATTTTTGAATAATTCGCAATGCCTATGCGGGTGAAATGCGTTTTCTATATAAGGAACTTTGGATTAGGGGAGCCGTCGGCCTGCCGGTGCAAATTGGCGGCATCACGCTTCCCGACACGGCCCGGCTCAAGCTATATAAACGCACCAACCTGCTGGTGCCGCGATTGGCCGAGTTTGATCTTCTCAAAACCAATAAAGATGGTGCGCTTTTTCTGGTGACAATGGCCGCATCCAGCCCCAACTTGAACTTTATGGAAGGCTGCATGCGCGGCTACTTTGCCGGCAGCAAAGAGCCGGAGTTGCTCTCCTCCGGCCTCGAAGATTATTTCTGCGGAACCTATTACTTTGCCTCGGGCATGTATCACACGCCGGTCGCCGGCCTTACGCACAAAGCCAAAGTCGGCGGCTCTCATCAGTTTTCCGCATATCGCTTCCACGACACTGACCCTGTATTTTTTCGTAAGGGCTTTCGGCTCACCGGACGCTGCGGCGAAACGCTCAACGGAAAGGTACTTTGGAATCCGCAGGCCACCACTTACAACACCTACGCCTGGGCCTATGAATGGTAACATTCGGCCTTGCCTGGTTACAGAGCCGGGTTAACCCGCTTAATGGGCCGGCTTAAACGCCCAAAGCCGCCGCTGCAGCAGCGAACCCCAGTACGCATCATACGGGTGAACATGATGCACCACTTGGCCATGCCGGTACACCGGCCAGCCGCGATTGGCCCAGCCAAAAATAGATTCCTTTAAATCGTACACATTGCTGTAACCATCTTGCATCAGCCGCTGAGCATACTCTGACGAACGATACCCGACCGAGCAATAAGTTACGATCAATGTTTGATGGCTCACGCCCGCCAAAGCCTTGGCGACCGGCTCAGACGCATGCACAAGCCGGGCATGCTCCAAATGGCTGACGGCATATTCAGCGATGGTGCGCACATCGAGCAGCAGCGGCTGTGCATGATGCGGGTTGGCAAGCCACCGGCGAAGTTCATCGCCTGAAATTTGCCGCACCTGCGGAAACTTGCGGGCAATTAAGGCGTTGACGTAAGCCCATGTTAACGTCTTAGACTCAGGCCGCAGCCGCCATGCAACAAAAGCCGTCACGGCTGCCAGGGGCAGCAACCATACCAGCGTTACGATAATCGCCCGTCGTGTCATGGCAAACCGCCTGTTACAATTCCGCGATTTTTACAGCTTGTCTTTCGCCACCGCACCGCCCCACCGGCGACAAATCCACCGCGCCTAAACGACTATAGCAGAAAAATCACCCTTGCCTCAAACTCTACATCAACAGCGCAGGCCGCGGCGCCGGCAGCAGCGACTTTATAGTCGCAGCAACCGGTTTGCTGTAAAATATTCTTATTGAGCTTGCGGCGGTTACCCTTGAGCACGAAGGGTAAGCACATGGCAGGGCCGTGAAATGAAGCATTTGGGCATAACATTAATCTCTCGTTTGGCGGCGACATCGCTTGTATTGGCCGTACCCGCTGCCGCCCGCGCAGCGGCATCAACGCAACCCGCACCGGCAGCTCATTCCAACGCGCAAGCCGTAAGCTTGCAGCAACTTGAGCGGCAGATTGCCGCCCTGCAGCACGAAGTGCAAACCTTAAAAGCCCATGACGACAGCGCCTGGCGAAGCCGCCTGAGAGAAGCCCAAATTAAGCGCATCGTACAGGGTGTACTCAAAGACGCCGCTCGGCAGGAGCAATCGCTGCAGCAACAGGCGACTGCTGGCTACGACCACGGCTTTTTCATCAGGTCGCCCGACAACAACTTTCGGTTAAACATCCGCGGCTACATACAGGCAGGCTATATTTTTGCCTACAGCTCGGTGGGCACCGCACAAAACATCAGCACCACGGGCCAACCCATCGGGCCGCCGGCGGTGGGTGACGCAAGCCGGTTTAACTTGCGGCGGGCACGGCTGATATTTGCAGGCTATGCGTGGAGCCCGCGCGTGGTCTACGAAGTCTCCGGCGATTTTGCCGGCGCCGGCAATAACAACGGCTATTTTACGATGAAAACAACGTATGCCGGCTATCGGTTCTCGCGACGGGTGCTGCTGCGAGCCGGCGTGATGCGTGTGCCTTTCACATACCTGAGCGATTACCCGGTTACCGGCGATGACTTTGGCTCATTCCCTCTGCTTTTTACCCCCTTTAATGCCGATCGGTCCCTGGGACTCGATCTCTCCGGCAAGTTGTTCTCCGACCATCTCACCTACGATGTCCAGGTAAACAATGGTTCAAAGGCCGGCAATGTGGGCAATGCCATTGACAATAGCTTTGGGTATTACATGCGGGTCCAATGGTCGCATGGCGGTCGGGTGGTTCGCTTTCGACATGAAGCCGCCATGCACCCGCGCAATCATGTGGCGTGGATGCTCGGCGCCGGCGCAGGATACGAATCACAAAATTCTACCGCCGATGCGTTTCCATCCCCTCAAACGTCGCTGGCCATTGCGGGTTTGTCCACGCCCGATGGAGCCGGTTTCTACCCCAGTTTTCCGGCAAACGGTTCGCTGTACCGGGCCACGGCCGATGCCCACATCAAATTCAACGGCATGGATGCCAGCGCCACGATCTTTTTTCAGCAATACAACGATCGCCCGCCCGCCGGTGCAAGTACCGATGACTTCGCAACAGCATTCGGTCGGCGGAGCCTTTATGAAATTGCCTACTACGGCGAACTTGGCTATTTTCTGGTTCCCCGAAAATGGCAGATCATCGGCCGCGCCGGAGAATTATTCACCCAGGGCGGCAACAAGCAGATGGTCGAGTTTGGCCTGGGACTTAACCGCTACATTTATGGCCGCAATGTAAGAGTGCAAACCGCCGTCATCTATATTCCCAATGCCGCAGCTCTTTCGAGCAGCAGCACCAATGTGGTGCTTAACGCCCAGAACCTGATTTCGCAGGTGCAGGTTCAAATTAAATTTTGATACCGGGCGCGGCCCAGGCCATCGCTTGTTACCTGGCGTCCATATCAAGGACCAACCGGTGCCGGCCACCCTGAATATCTTATGCAGACGCTTTGTATGCACACCTCAAAAACCCTATGATAAAAGCCGTGAGCTGAAATGCGACGGCAGCCGACAGGAACTGTCGTTGTTTTTTCAACCCTTCAGGTGCATACGTGATTACCCCGCTAAAACCAGATCGTACGGCCTGGCTCAAAGGGCCAGGACATGCTTGTCCAACAGCGCCAGCAAATCTGGCACATCCCTGGAAATTGGTCTTGCTTGGCCCGCCCGGCGTCGGGAAAGGCACGCAGGCAGAGATGCTCTCGCGGCAACTCCACGCCTGCCACTTGTCTACTGGTGACATCTTTCG
>JAJXZA010000029.1 GCA_021780285.1 Planctomycetota bacterium | reverse complement strand
TGGACCTTCTGGAGGTGTGCCCAGTACGGGGAAGCTGATTTTTGAATAATTCGCAATGCCTATGCGGGTGAAATGCGTTTTCTATATAAGGAACTTTGGGCTAATGTATGGCGGCTCTAAGGTGACTGATCAGTTCTTGAACGTAGAGTTCGGTGGAGCCGCGCTGTGCGGCGATGACCGACCGGGCGGCATGGCCAACGGCAGCGGCGGCGATCGGGTTGGCAAGCCACTGGTCAAGCAGATTTTCAATTTCATTGCCATCGGCCACGCGGCAAGCCCCGCCGGCGCTGAGCAGCAGGTGTACCGCTTCGGCAAAGTTGCCGGTGTGTGGGCCAAAGCAGCACGGCTTGGCCAGCGCGGCAACTTCAATCATGTCGCTGCCGCCCAAAGGAACCAGAGATCGGCCCGAGAATACGGCAAACGATAATGCGTAGAGCTTGCGAAGTTCGCCAAGGGTGTCGAGCACCGCAATGGTTTCGGAAGATAACGGCATGCCGCGGGTTCCATCGGCGTGGTCACTGCGGCGCACAGGGGTGAAGCCCATGGCCGATATCGCTGCCAGCACCCCGGCAACCGTTTCTGGCTTGCGCGGTGCAATGGCCAGCCGCAATTGCGGCCACCGGGCAACCAGGCGGCTATAAGCCTGCAGAAGAGCCTCTTCTTCGCCTGGGCCGGTGGAGCCTGCCACAAATAGATGGTGCTGGCCGGTGATGCCCAGCGCCAGGGCTAATGCGTCTGCTCCGGCGACGGCGTCGGCAAGGTCCGCGGCATCGTACTTTAGGGTAGGCACTATGCGCATACGATCCTGCGGCATGCCAAGAGCCGTAAAGTAATCGGCGATGTCCTGACTTTGAACGCCCGCCCACGCAATACGCCGGAACATGGCGGCGCAAAGCGGGCGGACCTTGCGGTATCGGCCAAATGATCGTGCTGTGAGCCGGCCATTGATAATTACAACGGGTATATTGCGCCGCGCCGCGGCACGCACAAAGTTGGGCCATACCTCAAGTTCAACCAATGCGATGAGATTGGGCTTAACGGCCGCCAAAAATCGTCGCACCGCCCACGAAAAATCCAACGGATAGCGCAGCGTAACGACGCGCGCCGTATCAGCATAAAGTGCCTTGGCCCGGGCGGTGCCGGTATCGGTCGTGGTGGTGACAATGATGGTCAGCGTGGGGTCTTGAACCAGAAGTTTGTTTACCAGCAGCCGCGTCGAAAGCAGTTCTCCAACAGAAACGCAGTGCAGCACCAGTCGCGGGCCGCCGCCACGGTTGAGCTGCTCCTTGATAGCCGGCGGTACATGGCCGAGGCGGCCCGCCCAGTCGGAGCGGTATTTTCCGGTGCGCAGGCTCTTGTACAGAATCAGCGGCGAAGCCAGCAGCAGCGCAAGCAGGTACACAATATCAAGCAAAATACCCATTGGCTGGTATCTTAAACGCATCGCTCAAATTGTGCCGCATTCAAAAGAGCCGACCGCAAAGGGCGAGGGGGCCAAGGTTTTCGTCGCAATGGCGGGTTGGTTTGATTTCAATTTAACCGATCAGGCGGAAACATTTTCAGCGGAGAGCTTTCTGGTTGCTGATTCAATAAAAAAGGCCCGTGATTGCTCACGGGCCTTGGCGTTCAGGCGGTGTTTATGCCCAGCTTTAGTGCTGAATCAATTGCGTGTTGTTATAGCCGATCATAGCCAGGAATCGGTTCGCGTTAAGGATCGGCACCGACAGTGTCCGAGCTTCAGCAATAAGCTGATCATATTTTTTCTGCTCGGCGGCGCGGGCTTGGGTGATGGCGGTTGTTTGGCTGGAAGTAGCCCCCTGAATCGGCAGGGTTGAACTGCTAGGCGGCGTGCCCAGCACTAAAAAGTCGGTCTGGGTTGAAATGTTCTTGTCTACAACGCCGCCCCATTGTTTGATGAGGCGGGCGACTTCGAGACGTCCATCGGCCGTCGGCACCCCATTGCCATTAACATTAAAATCGCCATAGATAACGAAGTGGAACTTTCGCGGCTGGTTGGCGCGGAACACCGGGTTGCTGATTAAATCGCCGGCAAAGATGGCCTGCCCCGGAGCGACGTTCGTAATGCGTGCCACCGAAGCGTATTTGCCGACCTGCGTTACAACAACCGATCCCTTGCCGCCGCCGTGCGTGCCGGAGCCAACGCCAAGTTCAGGGTTGTAAACGGCAAAGGTAAGGCCGACCGGAACTTTCTCCTTTGATCCAATATTCAGGAATACGTCTTTGGTGCCCGGCGAAACCGACAGCACTTTGCCCGCAGCGTGCGACAGCAGTGCGTTGGGTCCTTGCGAGGGGGCCTTGTAAACAGCGATTTGGCTGCGTAGCTCGCTGATAATATTGTCGCGTGCGGCAAGCTCCTGCGAGAGCTGCTGGTTCTGCACAACCTGTGTTCTCAGATCGGCCACCGAATGTTGCTGCTGGGCGGTAATCTTATTGTTAAAGTCAGTTGCTTGCGTGGCAAGCTTGTCCTGCGCTGTGGTTAGCTGCTGCGTCAGCGATTGAATTTGCTGATGCGCACGGTCTAATTTTTGAGCAATAGTGCTCACATCATCTTTGAATGTCTGCTTGGCTGTATCTAGGCTGTTGGCGGCCTGTTGCAGGCCGGCTTCGGCGACCTTCTGCGCTTTTTGAGCCGCGACGGCTTGTGCGTGAAGTTGTTTAACCGCATCGAGCAGGCTGGTGCCCGGGCTGATTCCCGCGCTTTGCAGGGCGGTGCTCACCGGGCCGCCTTCAGCCACGATGGGTCCTACGGCTGTCGGCATGGCCTTGGCCTGGCCAAGAATCGCCGCCTCCAACTCGTGCACACGGTGATTAAGCATGCCCACCACTGTATCGGTGGCGGTTGCGTTGGACAGCATGTTTTGAACGGTGTTGTTGTTCATTTCGGCGGGCGAAACGAACTTGGCAAGCTGGCTAGCCGTGGTTGTGGAGGCCTCCAGCCGCTTACCCAAATTAACATAAAAGAGCACCGCCAATGCTGTGGAAATTACCCACAGCACCACAAACAAAATAAGCACATAAGGTGGAGAGTTTCGCCCGGTTCGTGCTACAGCCATATAGCGCTGCCTCCGCAAGAGACATAACACCGCCTCAACATGAAAAACAGTCGTTGGTGCGAGGCGGACCTTCTTCTATTGCGGCAATATCGCCTGCCGAGGCCATATGGTCAAGGGAAAAATAGCAAGGAGCGATTATTTTTGCCAACCACGGGGTGGATGACGTCGCAGATTTTGCCTCTGGAGGTTGCTGCGCTAGTGTAGTGTCCCAGAGGAAGATTTACGATATGCACTTCACAGTTTTTTCAAATATTCTGGCCCAAGCGGGCTATCGACGCCGTGTGCTCCGCGAACCATGACGGCCAGCAACTGTAAACGT
>JAJXZA010000298.1 GCA_021780285.1 Planctomycetota bacterium | reverse complement strand
GAGCCCGTCTCCGAAAAGCCAATTAACAGCTGCGGCAGGTCAAACAATATACCACGCGACCACAACTATGAAACACGCCCGGCCACAACCATTCATTGGCATACGCTTGCGGCACCATTAACTAACCTTATGGAATGAGCGCATGGTCTTGATTATCATGCACCCAAAGCAGGTTCTCCACCCAAACCTAATGTGTTACCGCCGGCATCGAAAACCATCGCGGTATTCTCGGCATCTTTGCGCGACGACCCGTTCATGATTACAATAGTGGAGAGGATAGGCCGTCGGCTCGCCAAGGCCGCCCGAAACGTGAGATTTAACATTACTCGTGAAATCGGATGAACACCATGAACGATCAAGCAAACAATAAAAATGAAACCGCTTCCCAACCTCCCCAATCTCCTACCCTCCCACCCAACGGTTCGGGGCAGGATGGTGGGGCCAAATCGCGTAAACGACGGCGCCGCTGGCCGCTCATTCTGGCGGCGGTACTCCTGGTTATTATTCTTCTCGTGCTGGCATTGCCGAGTTTGTTGTGTACCGGCCCCGGCGTGAGTTTTATCGAATCTAAAATTGATAGCGCCACCGGCGATCAGGTTCGCATCGGTTCGTTATCGCTGGGATGGTTTACACCCACAAGAATTGACGGTCTTAATGTGTCAGCCAACCAAGGCAACATGCTGGCCCAAGGCATCAATATTCATACCGGGCTTTCGTTACTGTCGCTTCTGCAAAACTGGCGCAAACCGGGAACCATCAACATCAACATCGCACAGTTGACGCTTAAGCAGCAAGCAGCCACAAGCGCGACGCCAGCTTCGGCCTCGGTCTCAAGCGCGGCAACAACTCAAAGCGCACACACAACTTCACCAACCAACAAGACGTTGACGCTGCCGCTCATAACAAATGGGCGCCTTAAGCTCACCATAGGCAAATTCGAGTGGCAGGCTGTCGGCAGTCCCGCGGTGAGTGCCGCCGATACAAAGCTTGATCTGGCGATAGACACCACGGGTGCAAGTTTGCCTTTACACTTTTCCACCACCGTGCGCGTAGGTGGTAAAACACCGGCAGCGGTCGCCGCGGATGGCAGCTTTCAACTTTTTCAGCAAGGTCGCCTGCTGCCCACCAACCAAATGATTGCGACGCTTGAGGCTTCCGTCAAATCCCTGGATATGCAATCACTCAATCCGCTGCTGGCGCAGGCTGGCGTTAAACTGCAGTTTAATAGCGGCATATTTAACGCCCATATCGCCCTCAAGGCGCAGGCCAACGAAGCTGGCTCGCTGCAGGCTGATTTGTCCATGGACAATGTCTCGCCACGGGGCGAACTTCTTCGCGGCGATAAACCTGCTTTTCGCCGCACAGCTCTTTCGCTGGCCGCAACGTGGAGCCACCATCAATTTGTCATTCTGCCGTCACAACTCACCAGCGATGCAGCCTCGCTTAAAATATCCGGCAAGGGATCACTCATGGCCGTTGAAGCCGCCCTTCATGGTCAGCCGGTTGCTGCTCCAGGTGCATCGGTTGAACTGCAGGGGCAGGCCGACTTGCACCAGCTTTGTTCACAAATGCCGCACCTGATGGGTATTCCGCCCAGCACAAAAGTATCGGGCGGCTCCGTCAGCCTCATCGCCACGGCAGCGCTTGAGCCTTCGGCAGCAGCTTCTACCTCCGATTCGTTGCCGCCCGTAACCATCAGTACGAGTCTAAAAGTCAATCATCTGGACTGGAAAGACACCGTGTACAACCTCGGCCGTAAAGCGGACCTCACGCTTACGGCCACCATCAATACGCTGGGCCAGCCGGCGACCATTGCCGTGGATTCTGTCATTGACAACAGCAATGGGCCGCCATCGCAGCTGGCGATCAACGGCAGTGCTGATATCTTTCAGAACCGCCAACTGCTTTCAGTTAATCAGATGCTCGCAAAGGCGCACCTTCGCATGAAAGCCTCGTCGCTGGACCTTGACCTTGCCAACAGTTTGTTGGCACGCATGGGCGTGAGATTTCAGGCACATGGGGTACTCAGCGGAACCCTAATCGCCAATCTTCAGAGTGCTCAAACGGGCGAGGCGAAGGCGGAGTTCACGATTGCCGGCGCCGCAGTCGCCGGCGCAATATTTAAGGGCGACTCCCCTGAACTCGGCAATGTGACCATTTCCCTCGACGTGGCAAAATCCGTCAATGCCCTCGACATTCGGCGCTTTGCGGTGCAGAGCCAGCCCCTGATGGTAACTATCCACGGCCAGACCACTCTTCCGGCGATCGAAGCGCTCGGAGCAGGCAACCATTCACTCACGCAAGGTAATATTGACGCAACCATAATATGTCATCTGCCGGAGCTTACTGCGGCATTCTCACGGACGCTGGGACTGAATCAGTCGCACATAAGCATTCAAAAAGGCGAACTAAAATTGGGGGCGGTTATTTCCGGCGCAGCCGACCATTCCGACGCCGCTGTTACTGTAACGACCTCCACCGTGCATGGGCAGCGGCTGGGGCAAGATTTCGCCATTGATCCTATAAGTATTTCTGCCGGCGCTCAATGCCGTGGCAAACCATGGGAACTCACGCAACTTGCCATTCGCCAATCCATAAATCAAGGTGCGCAGGCCACTCCGCACACACAAACGATAGCCTCCATTACCGTCAAGCCACAAACCGCTGATGCCCAAGCCTATATGCTTACTGTTGATGCCAACCTGCAGCAACTAATGATCGAAGCCCAGCAGTTTGTAAACATGACGGAACGAACCCTTGCGGGCCAGCTTCACCTCACGCTGCTCGCCACAAACGTGCTTTCAAGCAAGCCCGGCTATCAACTGGCCCTGCAGGTTAAAAATGCGGCTTTTTCATCAGGGCCGGGCCAATTGGCATTTAACGACTCGCTGGTGAGTCTGAACGCGGCCGGACACATGCAGCTTGATTCTGGAAAGTTCGCAGGCCTTCAGGACACATCTCTGGAGTTTACCTCATCACCCATTACCATTGGAGCCGGCGCTTTTACCCTCAACAAAGCCGCAACCGGCGCAATGTCCATACCAGCCGCGAGCGTCAGCATCGCCCAAGCCGACCTGGCATTGCTGGCTCACATCGCAGCTCCCGCAGTGCCCATGTTGGCCAATTACAACGTTGCCGGCAAGCTCTCGCAAAGCACCCTCGCCGCCACATACACTGCCGGCAACATAGGTATTAATTCGCTTCACCTGCAAATTGATAATCTTCTGCTGTCCTCCACCAATCCTTCGCTTGCTGGCAATGCATTTAGCGAAGCCCAATGGACGGCCGACCTCGCAGGCGACATACACACCAGTCCTAGTTTTTCCGCTGTGTTTACGAACCTGACAATGGCAACGCGGGATAAGGCCTTTGCCATCACGGCGACAGGCCCTCTG
>JAJXZA010000051.1 GCA_021780285.1 Planctomycetota bacterium | reverse complement strand
TGCGCAACTGCGGCAGCACGGCAATAAGGTCGTCCACGTGCATATGCTGCCCCACCGTTGCCCGCTTTTTGTGTGCTGCGTCAAAAAACGTACATTCGGTTACCAGCACTTTGGCGTCGCAAACTGAGGGCTGAAGCAGCGTTTCGCCCATGGACGTATCGCCGGTGTAAGCTATCAGCGGAATATCCACGGTATAAGTTATGTCTTCGCCGCGGGCCTTCATGTCGCGAAGCACATGCCCCGGCAACTGCTGCTGGGCCAATTCCGGCTTGAGTTTGCTGCGGCGGTCGAGCAGCACAAAACCCAGGGAAGGCACCGTATGCCGCGTAGGAAATGCCCTGGCGATAAGCCCTTTTCTCAATTCAAACTCGTCGCCCGGGTTCATGGGCACGATGCGATGCTGCGGAACCTTACCCTCCAGCGCGGCCCACGCTTGGAGAATACCCTCTATGCCGGCGGCTATCTGGCTGTGGCATAGCACGGTCCCCGGCGACATGCCCTGAAAAAAGCGCTGCGAGAGGTAATATGGTATGCCCGCGCTATGGTCTATATGCCCATGGGTAAGCAGGCAAAAGTCGCTGGTTAGCGCAGGCCGGGGGCATTTGCCTATGTCAAACACCACATTGAGTTCGGGCACCTGCACCACCGATTCTTCGCCGGCCACACTGTAGCCAACAACATGAAAATCCGGCGTTTTGACGACCGCCATAGCCGGCAGCAGCGGTGCCTCGCGGGCGGAATCGAGCCGAGCGACGCGGCGCGGGTCAGCAGGCTTTTGCGATGATTCTTCGGGCATAGGGTCCGATTGAGCATGAGGTTTATTCATGGCGTGAATGTTATGGCCTCGCGCCAGTTCTGAAAAGCGCCCCGGCAGGAGCAGCCCCACACTTACCTGCGGCCATAACGACGCGAGCGAGTCGCCGTTGACCAAGCGCAGCCGCCGCGGGCACGCAAAAATCAACTACCGGCCGCTGCGCCGGCCGGCGTCAACAACGGCAGCGGCTCTTCTGAGAAAATATCGGGAAGAACTTTGCGCGTTTCATCGTTAAGAAAGTTCAGTATCTGCTGCGGCTGCTCAAAACTCATCACACGTCGGGCGATTTTTTCAGCATCTTTGATGGTGATATTGCGCAGCACCTGCTTAATTTTTGGAATATTATGCGATGTAATTGAAAGCGAACGCAGGCCCAAGCCGACCAAAAAAATCGTGAATTGCGGGTCTCCACCCATCTCGCCGCAGATCGAGGTGCTTATTTTTCGCTTACGACTGACGCGCATAATGTCGCGCAGCAGGGCCAACACCGCCGGATGAGCTGCAGTAAACAGAGGCGCCACACGCTGGTTGCCTCGATCCACCGCCAGGGTGTATTGAATCAGATCGTTGGTGCCGATGGAGAAAAAATTAACCTCCCTCGCCAGCACATTCGCCATCAGGGCCGCGGCGGGCACCTCTATCATAATTCCCACCGGAATGTCACGCCTAAACGGCACGCCAAGCTCGTAGCATTCGTCCATCGCGTCTTTCAACAGCATGTGGGCCTGTTTAAGTTCCATCGGCGATGAGATCATCGGGAACATGATGCGAACGTCGCCGAGAATGCTAGCCCGCAAAATGGCCCGCAGTTGCACTTTGAAGATACGGTGATTCGCCAGGCACAATCGAATAGAGCGGCAACCCAAAAACGGATTGTCTTCTATCATTTTTTCGCCATGCGGCCAGAACTTGTCGGCTCCGAGGTCCAGCGTACGAATGATGAGCGGCTTGCCTTTGAGCTTTTCAGCAACGGATGCGTAAGCATTGTAATGATCTTCTTCGGTAGGCTCTTTATCAGATGCAAGGTACAGAAACTCCGTGCGGTACAGGCCGATACCCTGTGCGCCTTTATGCAGGGCGTTATCCACCTCTGAAGGGAACTCAATATTACCAAGCAATTCAATGGGCGTGCCGTCGCGCGTCACGGCCGGGAGGTCTCGCATCTGATCCAGCCGGGTCTCAAAACGCATCTGTCGCTGTTCGTAGAGCCGATGCTCAGAAACAGTTGCTTCGTCCGGGTTAACAATCACAACGCCGCTATAGCCGTTGACAATCAGCCAATCACCGGAGGACACATCCCGCACAAGGTCTTGCACCCCCACCACGGCCGGTATACCCATGGAATTGGCGATGATGGCCGTATGGCTGGTTTGTCCGCCAGCCTCAATGGCGATGGCCCGCACAATATTTTTATCGAGATTTGCGGTTTGCGACGGCGTGAGGTCTTTGGCGACAAGCACCACAGGTTCTTTAACGCTGGCAAGCCGCATTCGGCCCTTGCCCATAAGCTTAATCAGCAGGCGGCGTTCAAGGTCGTAGACATCTTTTACACGATCTTTGAAGAGGGGGTCCGGCTGATCGAAAAAGGCCTTGCTGAAGTCGCGCAGCGTCCGGCGAACAGCATATTCGGCGGAAAAACGCTGATTTTCTATGCGCGAGGAAAATTCGCCCAGCAGGTGCTGATCATTAAGCAAGCCGAGGTGATAGTCGAAGATGGCGCCCGTTTCTTTACCGAGGCTGCGCGTGGTTTTGTCGCGTAAATCGCGCAGGTCATCGCTGCTGTCCGCAACCGCCTTGAGCAGCCGCTTGCGCTCCGCCGGAATCTCCGATGGGGCAATTTCGCGCCGGTCAATGTGCAGTTCATCATCGGAGAGCAGCCATGCGCGGCAAACGACCACACCCGACGAAACCGCGATGCCTTTTTTGATTTCCATGAGAGGTTTCCCCACTGCGAAGCCCGCCGCACGATAGCCTTATTCAGGAACGCGACCAGGGGGTTTCGGAGTTTGGACCGGCCGGCGCAGGCCGTCCGACGACGCCTTAGACACCAACAGTGCCTATAGAATAGCCGATTATGCAGACATAATCCACCATCTCATGATCAAAGCCAACCGCCGCGCAGGCAATAAAAAAAGCATGAGGTTAAGCAAACCCCATGCCCTTTTAATTTTTACGGGCGTACCGGCTCAGCGGGATCGCTGCACTATACGCTAAACGATGAGCCGCATCCGCAGGCATGCGTGGCATTTGGGTTCTTAAACACAAAGCCACGGCCCATCACTTCATCTTTGAAGTCAATCTCGGTGCCGTTAAGGTAGAGATAGCTCTTGCGGTCAGAGACGACTTTAATGCCATTGGATTCCATCACTTCGTCATTTTCGGCGGGAGCGTCGGTAAGATCGAGCACGTAGCTGAACCCGGAGCACCCCCCCCCTTTGACGCCCACGCGCAGAGCCACCGCCTCAGGCAAACCCTGATCGCGTATGATGTTCTTAATTTCCTTGGCAGCCGTTTCGGTAAGCAAAATCGCCATAATGCAGGTACTCCTAAAAAACCTTCTGCTTTATAATACAAACTCAACGTGTAAA
>JAJXZA010000132.1 GCA_021780285.1 Planctomycetota bacterium | reverse complement strand
ACAGGATAACCCTCGCACGCCTTGCAATCTTCTGCGGTGTTTTACCGCTCCGGGCCAAATGCGTAAGGCGAGCCTGTTGCTGGGAATCCACGGACAACGCTGGTGCAGATCGCTTTGACATGCCCAAAAATATACAGCAAGTAATTACGCCTGTCAAGTTACTTATGGGACACTACACTAGGTACGCCATCGTCACCGCTACTTGAGGCGTGCCAAAAATCATGCCGTCGCAACCCGGCGATTACTTGGACAGGCTCCTAGCCCAAGTTACGGAGTTGCGCGGCAGAAATGGCCCTGGCCCTGGCGCTAGCGCCAAGGCCGTTTTTGCAAAGAAGTTTTCACTACATTTGCGACCCTCCTGCCCGCACGCAAAGATTCCAAGTTTTTTCGATCCTTGATTGGACGTGGAGAGCGGCCCCACTGAGGGTACCGCTGCAGATTGCCGGTTATTGCATAGTGAGAGCTATTCTGGTCGCGGGGCAATCCGCTTGTTCATTCGTGGGCGATTACGCCGGGGCGAGGGGTGTAGAAGTGTTTCATGCGGCAAAGTTCTTGTGGTGTGGTCGGCCAGCAGCGACTGGAGTTGAGCGCGCCGGCAAACACCAAAGTGCCTATAGATATCTTGTATGTATTCCCGCACGGTATAGGGACTCAGGTTCAATGCTTTGGCAATCTGCGGAATATCCGTACCTTGCAAGATCAGCGGCAGCACGCGGCGCAGCCGCGGCGGCAGGTTCGCACTGATGGGCGAATTGTCGGCTGCCGAGCGCTGCCGAGTTAGTTCGTCCTCGATCAATTTTCGGATCTTCGGGTCGTTGAGCCGAGATGACCGCGGCTCGTTGCCGACGGCCATGGCCGCAACCAGGCGAACGAGTTCGCGCAGACTATCCAGCGGCACTCTGTCTATAGGAATCATTCGCCGACCCCACCCAAACCCACGAACAGATCAACGTCGTCAAGTGTATGAGTATACAATTTAGCCGGTCGTTGGCAACTCAACGAGACTAAAGTTCAGATGCACCGGACGGCCTGGCGCACGATGCCCCGGCTGATAGCCGCCCATTTGGCCGCCATCGCGGCACATACCCTAATTTTAGGGAATTGCGGAAAAAGTGGACGCAGGTACACTTACCGCTGTCACGTTTGCCGGCGCATTGCGCGGCTGGCGATGGTGGCGTCGTGGTAATGTTGGTTAATAGCGAACCTTAGGATACACAACTATGAATCGTAGCACAAACTCTGTTTCGGTAAACAATCGTAATGCTAAAAAACCGCGGACATTTTCGCGAAGGCTTTTGGCCTTGGCAGCCGCATCGGTGTTGGCCGCCGGCGGCTGGGCCGGCGCAAATCTTCATGCCGCGACGCAGACGTGGGCGCCTGGCGGCGCAGATGGCTCCGGCAACTGGGACACAGCCACCGCCAATTGGAATCCGGGGTCAACCACCTGGGTTAATGGAAACGTCGCGGCATTTGGCCTCGGCGGCACTGGTTCGTACACTGTCACCATTGATACCGCCGGCATCACCGCCAGCGGGTTGACATTTAACGCAATGGGGTCCGGTGGGTATTACACCCTTGCGGCCACCGCTGGTAATGGTCTGACGCTCAATAACGGCGGTTCCGGAGGAACTGTGGATGTCAGTCTCGGCACCAATGCCACTATTACCGCGCCGATGACGGTTGACAGTAATTTAAATGTGGTTAGCGTAGGCAACCATTCGCTGACATTCTCGGGATCCGGCAGCATCTCGTTCGCAAGCGGTATCGCCGTCACAATCGGTACAGGCAGTAGCAGCAATACTCCAACCATTATTGCCATCGCCACTGGCAGCGGCGGAGGCCATCCGAACTTAATTCTTGATGGCGGCACGTACCAGAGTTTCGACATTGGCCACAGCGGCCAACTGCTGACGTCCGAGGGCGGCGCGGGTATTTTTAACACTTTCGACGCCAACAATAACAGCACCAGCGGCGTGGAAAGCTCCATAAGCCAGACTGCCGCAGGCACTACATTTGTGCTGCAGGATGGCACTATAAATCTGGTGGTAGATAACAGCACATTTACCGCCGGTACGCTGCAAATCGGCAGTGCGACATCCGCTAACCCTACAAATGTTGTTTTTGGTTATCAGGTGAGCGCTGCCAATAACACCAACCTGCCAGCCAGCAATGTGACAATTAATCTTGATAACGGTACGCTGACCCAGGCGAGCAGCAACGTTACCATCAACAGCACTACATACACTGTTGATACCGCCAACAACACCATCGCCAACAACATTACGCTTAGTGGGTCCGGCGACGCAATTAACGCAGGCTCGGCTAACGATGTCATACTCACCGGTGTCATCAGCGGTTCCGGTGCGCTAACGCTTAACACTGGCAGTTCATCAAAGACCGTTGGGCTGGTTGGCAATAACACATATAGCGGAGGTACGAGCATCGGCGGAGCCGGTGGGGCTGGGATTGAAAGCAGCACCGCCTTCGGCACAGGCGGCGTCACCATCGGCTCCAATGGCAACAGCCAGATCAAGTACATAACCGCCGGTCTTAACGTTGCCAACAGTCTTGCGCTGGCTTCTGGCAGCAACGATACCCTCAACATGCACGGCAGTGCCACCGGCACCTGGTCTGGCGTGATCAGCGGCGCCGGGGCGCTAACAGTGATAGATTCGCAAAATACCGGCGGGCAGCTTACGCTCTCGGGCGCTAACACCTATACCGGCGGCACGACCGTTGGCGATAGCACCAATAATGTATCGCTGAATCTTACCGGCTCTTTGGCCAACAGCAATATCACCATCCTGCCGCACGCCGGTATGACTGGCACCGGTACGCTGAACTGGAATCTCGTCAACAATACGGGAGACCTTATTACCGCCCAGGGCGGGTTGACGATTTCAGGTTTGCATCTCGATGTGCATACCTCCGGCACACAAACTCAGTCGCAGTATGTTGTGGCGAATTACACCGGCGGAACGCTAATCGGCAGTTCGTTTGCTTCCGTAGTGGGTTTGCCCACCGGCTGGTCCATTAATTATGGCAGCCTGACTCCCAATGAGATCGTGCTGCTCTCCACCATTACCGTTCCAACATTAACTTGGGACCCAACAGGAGCAGGAACCGATGGTTCAGGCACTTGGGACACATCTACCGCCAATTGGAATAGCCCGGGTGTGGTGTGGCAAAATGGCGACCTTGCCGCCATCGGCAACGGCGGCGCCGGCGGTACCATCACAATTGATGCCCCGGTAACGGCAGCGGGGCTTACATTCAACAGCGTCACGAGTGCGCCGTGAAAAGGCGCTGGTTTTCAGCGGGAGACATACCCGCCCGGCAAATTGACGTTCCAGCCGGTAGCAATCGGGACGGTAGCGGAGGTAACGAAGCTGTCGAAGCTCTCGATGTAA
>JAJXZA010000073.1 GCA_021780285.1 Planctomycetota bacterium | reverse complement strand
GGAGGCTAGGCTGCGCAAGGCGTTTGAGCTATCCGCTTTTACCAAGGCGATCTTTATTCAGGGTATTCGGCGGAGATTTGCCGACCGAAGCGAGGATGAGATTCGTCAGATTATATTGGCCCGGCTGAACAAATGTCACAACAGGAATTACTGAAGCAGGTAGCTGCGGCCCTCGACGCGGCGGGCATTGCATATATGGTTACCGGCTCGGTGGCCTCCAGTGCGCAGGGCGAGCCGCGATCTACCCATGATATTGACATTGTGGTCAATATGGAGCGTTCGGCGGCAGTTAAAATCGTCGGCATGTTTTGCAAGCCCGACTTCTACCTCGATTATGATGCCGTTGTGAGCGCCATTGATAGCGGCGGAATGTTCAACCTGATAGATGTTCGCGAGGGCGATAAGGTGGATTTTTGGCTTCTCACGGGGCAGCCATTTGATCAGGCTCGGTTCCATCGCCGCGAAAAATCGGAAATAGCCGGCATACCGCTCTACATCTCTCGGCCCGAAGATACAATTCTGATGAAGCTGCTCTGGTCGCATCAATCGGGCGGAAGCGAAAAGCAATTTACCGATGCCTTGAGAGTTTATGAAGTTCAGTTTGGTCAGCTCGACCTTGAATATATATACAAATGGGTGGGTATCTTGGGACTTGGCGATCTGTGGACCCAGTTGCAGCAACAGGCGATTGTTTCTATTTAGAAGAGCGCGCCAAGTTCGCGATCTATTGGCCTGCTTCTTGGCGTGGTGTCAGTGCGCCGGCGGAGCCATTATGCCCAGAACGGCTACAATGCCCATCACAACGGCCGCCAGGGCTAGTTCAATCGCCACATTGCGCTGCAAACGTTTAGCCACTACGGCATAGTTTGCTTCATCTGCGGTGGCAGCGGTGCGCTGCAAGCGCGTTCGCAGACGCGTCAGGTTGACCGCCCCAATGGCAACCATCACGGCAAACAGCAGGATTTTTACCACCAGCAGCCGGCCATAATTACTTGCAAAAAGATTTTCCCATGTGCCCACCAGCATCAGCGAATCAATAATACCCGAAGCAAGCAGCAGGCAAACCGCCCCGATGCTGATGAGTGAAAATCGCGCGGTCATGGCCGCCATGATCCGCCGTTTTTCAGCTTCTACGCTCCGGCGCAGTTGCCGCAGCGCCAAAAAAAAGGGCAGCAGCCCCAGCGGCCAGATGCCGACGACGGCCAAATGCGCGACGTCCGCGGCCAGGTGCCACTGCCGCTCCGCGGGCGTTGCGCCGGTTGTGCCGTGGCCCGCCCACGCCAGGCTGCCGGCAAAGGCCGCGGCCAGCAACAGCGCCGCCCATGCCAGAACGTTTCGGATTGCCTCGCCTGGTAAGGCCAAGGTTCCAGTGCTTGCGCCGGCCAGCGCCAGCCAAACGTAAAGTCGCATCTGCCAGAGGTGGCCAAAGTGGGTGTGATGCCACACCAACGAAAGCACCGCCGGTCGCAGGGCTTGCCCGGCCGGCATGCCGCTGATGCTGACGGTAACACACGCTAGCCACATGCCGCCCGATACCAATGCCACAGCCAGCGACGCCGCCAGGGCGCGACGCATCAATCGCCGCCAAATGGCGGAGCTCCAAGGTCGGCAGCGCAGCGGCGGGGCCATCAGACGATCCAGCAGCCAGCATCCGCACGGCAACAGGGCCGATGTATATTGCAGCCAGCGGCTAAGTAGCAGCAGAAGATGATTCATCAAATAGCCTCGCGGGTGCTGCGCCCGAATTCGGTATGCCTTCTCCGTCGCAGGCTCCCGGAACCGCCTCTGCAGCCCAATTGTCGCTGGTATGCCGGCACCTGAGTTATTGTACCCGTTCACGCCGACGCCAATTGGCCCGAGTGGCAGCGGCGCCGGCGCACCCTGTAGCGGGGTCATCCCTTGTGGTGCGGGCTTCTGGCCTGCTTCGCCCCAAACTTTCTGGGCGGTTACGCGTTATTTAACCCAAAACTTAAAGTCGCCATGCGTTTTGTGCGTGTCTTCGGCTACCACATGCCATACCACCTTATAGCGGCCGGGCGGCAGCGTGGGCACCGTAACGACCAGCACGGCTTTTTTGCCGTGGAGGCGGTGTGTGTTTTTGTTGTCAACCTCTTTGCCGGCGGAGTTAAACACCTGAATGCGGCTGAAGAGCGGCTCAACCCCTTCAGTAAACCAGATAATAACGCGCTGCGGTGAAACTTTTACGTGTGAGCCAACACGCGGCTGGGCATGATCTAAAAAAGCGTGGGCACTTGCAGCCTGCGCGGCAAAGCTCGCAACGAGAATAGCCGCCAGCAAGTGGCGCTTGATTGCAAACATCAGTTGCCTCCAAAAATGGGATGTCCGAAAATCTTAGGCATGAGGTCATCAATGTAAATCTGCATCTGAAAAATCGCCCCCACGTTATGCCCGCTATGGTTGTTGATCGGTATCAACGCCTCAACGCCAAACTGCACATCAGGCGTTTCCCAAAGCACGCCAGGGTTGATGGTGCCGGTGGTTGGGCCGCCGCCGCGGTTTTCAGGTGTTTGCAGGGCAAACTCCACCAGCGGAATCATGTTTTTAAACGGAGCCGGCAAGCCGATATCTTCCACATGCTGCTGCAAATAGGGCAAACTGTATTCCAGTGCTATGCCGGTTTGAAACAGGTTGGGATCGGCCTCGCTGGTTTGAAAGCTCTGGCCGAAGGTGCCGGTGATCGCAATAGGCTGCAGCGGAGCAAGGGCGTCGGGGAGGTCGCCAAACCCCTTGCCAAAGTAAAGTGTTGGGGTAAAGGTGGTATAGGACGGGTTGCCCACGTTGGGGCTGCCGGTGCCGCCGAGCGTGGTATTCAGCCCGACTGAAATAATCGCCTCATGGCGGTCGCTGGTGTAAAGCTCATACTTGCCGATGAGCGTGATGTTGTCCCAGCCGGTGGACGTGGTTGCGCCTTCGGGCTTTTGCGCCAGATAGTCGTCGGCAATGCCGATGGATAATAGCGGAATAATAAGCTTGTCAAACTCAAAACCGGAATCTATGACGCTTGTGGCCGCATTGCCGCCGCCGCCCGGATAGCGAAAGAACGAAACCGTCGGCAACGCCAACTCGTCGGCCGCAAAGGGGTCGTCGGTGGTGATGGTCGGCGGAAAAAACCGGTTGCCCAAAATGCCATGCGCCCCGGCAATGCCCGGTACGCCAACTGCCGCGCCGGCGGCCAGCACCAGCAAGCTTACCCGGCCAAGGCCAAAATTGAGTTTACCCATCTGGAACCTCAGTAAACGATTCCCGTCGCAGGTCAACATCATAGCAATTAAACATCGCGAGGCAACGGCGCGGGAGCCGGTTGCGTTGTCTTAAACCGCTTGACTGAAGCTGATTTGTGCAGAGGCGGTGAAAGGCGTTACCCGCAGATGTGAGGCATCAGGTCGTTTTATT
>JAJXZA010000043.1 GCA_021780285.1 Planctomycetota bacterium | reverse complement strand
ATTCCTGCCACGCCACCTGCAGGTCTACCTGCCCCTGGTGATAACGGGCGGCGGCAATGCGGGCGTTGCGATCTATAAGGCTGGTCAAATCCCACGAAAGACTCAAACCATACGCATTAAATGTGCCAGTACGGTAGCCACCGGTAACAAAATCGCCCGTAGCGGCAAGCTGAGGGTTTGGCAGCAAACCTGCCTGCATAAGCTGCGCTGCCGCTACACCATGCTGATCGCGCAGTGCCTGCAACGACGGATTCAGCAGAACGGCAATGGTCGCCGCCTCCGCGGGCGAAAGTCCTCGACGTGGAGAGAGCCTCTGGGTTGCCGGTGCGTTTCCATGAAACCGGCTGCTGCTGATGGTCAGAAATTCTTGTGACTTGTGCCGTAGTTCATGGTTCACTGCGGCTGGCAACAACGGCTTGGCGTGGTAGCTGCTGCAGCCCGCAGCTGCAGTAAGCCACACTGCACCAATCAGCATGCCTACCCGGCATACCTGCGAACGATAGCCGCCCCACCCTGAGGCTGGGTTGACATGCACACTCCATTGTGAATCAAAATCTCGTTGCAAGGTATTACACCACTCCTAAATCACGGAACATCAATTCAATTTCAAAGCGCCCGCCCTGCTCCGAGCGAACCTGCACGCTTCCACCCAGCACCGCCATCAATCGCTGCACCAAGGCCAGGCCCAAGCCACAGTGCGATCCATCGCCCGTACGGGCAGCGTCGCTGCGCCAAAATCGTTCAAATACATGCGATGTATCGGCCGCTGATACCTGGCTGCCGCTGTTGGCAAGCTTTACTAATACACTCTTACCGCTTCTCTGCACCGAGAGTTCGATGATTCCGCCGGCATTCACATAGTTTGCCGCGTTGTCGGCAACATTTCGCAACACCAACTCGGCCGCAGTACGATCGGTGTTTACGCCGCACTGCGGTTCTATCGCCATCGTCATTCTGACATCTTTTTCCCCAAGAGCAGCCCGGTGCTCGTTTAGTACGTCGCCAGCGCAGCGGCCAATGTCAAAACTCTCGCCTGCCAGCCGCATCTGCCCGGCCTCGGCACGCGTCAGCATCAGCAGATTGGCCATCATGGTCTGCATACGATGGGCAATATCCAGCGAGCACTCCATGGTTTGACGATAAGACGCTTCATCGCGCGGCCGCGTGAGGCTAAGTTCCAGCGTGGTGCAAATGCCAGCCAGCGGCGTGCGCAGTTCGTGGGCAATATCCGCCGTGAGGGCACGCTCGCGTTCAAAGGCGCTTTGCAACCGAGCCAGCAAGTCATTAAGACGGTTCACCACCGGCTCAAGCTCACTGGGGGCATGGGGCACCGCAACACGATGGGCTAGATTCGGCGCCCCCGCGCGGGCGATATCAAGCTCTAGGTCGCGCAGCGGCCGTAGACTGCTGCGGGCAATCACTACCAGTACCACCGCCAGGACCACAGTGGCCAGCCCACCCGATACCGCAACCGCCATCAGCAGGGCTTGAAGAGTGTCGTCAAGCGAATCCAGCGGCTGCACCACGGCCAGCACAGCCTGCGCGCCGGCATTACGAGCAGCCCCGCCGACCGCATGATTGCTTGCCCCGTCAGCGCCATCTGAATCATCTACTTGCAAGGGCACAAGTACCTCACGTACACGTTGCTGGTGCGGCAACATCTCAGTGGCAAACGCCGGGTATGTTTGGACCTGCGGCTTTTGAGGCACAAACCGATGAGTGCTTCGGTACAACAGCCGCCCGCCAGAGGTCCAAATAAACGCCCAGCTTTGCTCGTGACCGGGCTGATGACGCTGCGGCAGCGGCGCATCAGGCTCCACCCGCACCTTCAGATGCCCGTTGTTGTTGTCCCAATCAACCCCGGCGGCAATGGCTGTGGCCCGCGCCAGCAGCACATGATCAAACTGCACCCGCAAAATGTGTGCCACTGCGATGTACAGCCCAACACCCATCAGCAGTATCACCGCCCCGCTGGCGACAGCACTTGTGACAATCAGACGTCTGCTTAAGGAATAGCTCAATCAGGTTTCTCCAGCAGATAGCCCTGGCCGCGACGGGTTTGGATCAAGGCCGCCAAACCATGGCGGTCAAGCTTTTTGCGAAGCAGCCCGATGAACACATCCACGACGTTGCTTTCCATAACGGCATTAGGATCGTACAGATGATTCCATATTTCTTCGCGCGTTGTCACCTGCCCTTGCCGCAGCGCCAAATACTCAAGAATCGCATATTCGCGAGCGCTAAGGTCCAACGTGCGTTGGCCGCAGCGCGCTGTTTTAGCACGGGTATCCACTGTGAGGTCGCCAATGGCCAAGGTCAGATCCAATGTTTCGTAACGCCGCCGCACCCGCGCCCGCACCCGCGCCAACAATTCCGCCAGCGCAAAGGGCTTGGTAAGGTAATCATCGGCGCCCGCATCCAGCCCGCGAACGCGGTCATCTGTAGTGTCGCGGGCGGTCAAAATGAGTACGCACGCCTTGATGCCCGCTTTGCGAAGTTGCCGCAATACACCAAGCCCATCAAGCCCCGGCAACATCAGATCAAGAACGATTACATCGAAGCTGTCGTCCTGCGCATGCCACAGCCCCGTGCGACCATCTGCCGCGGCTTCTACCGTGTAGCCGCTTTCCCGCAAAGCCTGAACGATGCTCTCGCGCAGGGGCTTGTAATCTTCTATCACCAGTATTCGCATAAACAGCTCGCCGCCGCTCGGGTGCGGCAGCAGGCATCACCCCGTTAAAAGTTTACGATTCAGTCATACGCGATTCAACGCGTTAATCGTTGTCGCCGCCGGAATCGTGCTCACCATGATCCCCATCATGGTCACCCTGGTCGCCATCATGATCCGCATGCTCCTTGTCTCCGTCCTGCTCGCTGTCGTTATCCAAACATTTCTTAAGCAGCGTGCCATCCGGAGCAACCTTCATCTCATAGGGCTTGCCAGCCAGCGTAACATCAACCTCATAGTAGCGAATGCCGTTTTCATTTTCAAGCGCGATGTCGCCGATTTTGCCGCCAGCCGATTCGCTTAAAACCGTTTGCTCAACAGCGGGAGGCAGTTGAGCCATGGTCAACGGCTTATCGGCCTGGTCGCTCTCCTGCTGCGCCGCTTGCGCCGTTGAGCACCCGGGCAACATGCCGCACGACATCGCAGCCAGCCCAATTCCAAATACCGTCCAATGTGTGTAACGCATGATTTGATCCTTTCACAAGCGGCGCCTATTTGCCGGCGGCAAACACTGCCGCCATGCAAACGAAGCCAATGCTACCGATGCAATATGAAAGGAAAATGAAACCAAAAGAGGCGGCGGGCGAGCCTCCAGAGAAGCCTTAGCCTTCGATTTGGGCGTTGGTGTACACGTTCTGCACGTCATCATGATCTTCAAGCGCGTCAATCAACGATTGCACCTTCTGCGCCTGCTCGCCGCTTATGCTGATGGTTTGGCTGGGAACCATCGTAATTTCGGCCGAGGCCAGGGGAATATTCGCCGCCAGCAGCGCTTTGCGCACTTTTTCAAAATCGCTCATGGCGGTAATAACCGCAAAACCCTCTTCTGAAGATTGCACATCCGCAGCGCCGGCGTCAAGAGCAAGTTCCAGGAGTTTGTCTTCATCTACTTTGCCGCGTTCAATAGCGATAATGCCCTGCGTTGAAAACATCCACCGGACCGAGTTAGCCGCGCCGACCGCCCCGCCGCTGCGGTCAAAAAGCGTACGAATTTCCGGTGCGGTTCGGTTGCGGTTGTCTGTCAGGGCATCCACCAAAATAGCCACTCCGCCCGCAGCATAGCCCTCGTAAAGCACTGATTCATAGTTGGTAGCGCCCAGTTCGCCGGTGCCTTTTTTGATGGCCTTGTCTATGGTGTCGTTGGGCATGTTGGCCGCCCGGGCTTTTTCAATGGCGTAGCGCAGAGCAAGGTTATCGTCCGGGTTTCCGCCGCGTTTGGCCGCAATGATAATAAGCCGCGCGAGTTTACTCCACATCTTGCCGCGGCGTGCATCTACGACGGCTTTTTTATGCTTGATAGACTTCCAATGCGAATGTCCCGCCATGCGATCAATCCACCTTCGCTACCCTAAAATAAAAATCCTGCCCGCGGCCAAAGCCGGCCGCAGCCATGGCTGCAACCCAACCAGCGGGACACCACCGCCATAATAACGGCACAACAACAAAACCGCAGCGCAGCAGAGGACAACTGGACAACTCGGCCACATAGCCCCAATCCCCCAGACCAGTGCCAACTTTATCATGCCCCACACATCCCCCAAGCAGCCAGGCGGCCAACGTTTCACACCCGCAAGCGCTGCACACATCAAATCTTAACAATATCGCTTGGCCGCGTCGCCGACTCATGCTAGCCTAAATGGGCTATGACAATCGCCCAAAGCACCATCCATCCCGATGCCCGTTCCGATGCGATTTTACCGGACCCATCAGCGGCCATTGGCACAATTACTACGGCAATTACGCCACCCACACTGTCGCCCGAACTTGCCGACGCACACTTTTTTAACCGCGATCTCTCCTGGCTCGATTTTAATTACCGCGTCCTGCTGGAAGCACAAGACCCACGTAACCCTCCGCTGGAGCGGGTCAAGTTTCTGGCCATCTTTAACAGCAACACCGATGAATTTTTTATGAAGCGCATCGGCTTGCTGCGCCGTCTCGCTGCCGCCGGCACTGAAAGCACAGGCCCCGATGGCCTTGATCCCGCCCAGCGCCTGACGCTTATTCGCAATCGGCTCGCCACGCTGTGTCAACGGCAGCATGACATATGGCATCAGGAACTGCGTCCCCTGCTCGAGCAGCACAATATTCTCATCCGCACCATTGACCAACTCACGCCTGCGCAGCAGCACAAGGCTACTGACTACTTTCGCTCATTTATTTTTCCGGTGCTTACGCCGCTGGCAATAGACCCCGGTCATCCGTTTCCGCTGATCAGCAACCTGAGCCTGTCCATCGGCGTGTTGCTCCGGCAGCCCGGCCAGAATGATTTGCTCTTCGCCCGTGTCAAAGTGCCGCGGCTCTTTTCGCGCTGGTACCAAATTGAAGGCGAAGGCCCCACAACGTTTGTACCTCTGGAGAGCATCATTCAAGGCCAGATGGGCCTGCTGTTTCCGGGTATGCAAGTCGCCGAGGTCCGGTGCTTTCGCGTCACCCGAGACGCCGAAGTTGAGGCCGAAATTGAAGATTCCGACGATTTACTGGAAGTCGTGCAGGAAGAACTCCGCGCCCGCCGCTTCGCCGAAACGGTCCGCGTACAAATTTCGCCGGGCATGTCCGAGCAAATGCGGCAATACTTAACTGACGGCCTGGGCATTGCCGCCGAGCACCTGATTGAAGAACCCGACCCGCTGGGCCTTGCCGATCTTATGTCGCTGGCGGCCCTGAGTCGGCCGAGCCTTAAATTGCCGCCCTGGCGGCCCATGACCGCTCCGGCGCTTATGGATACCGACGCCAACATCTTTGCCCTCATCCGCCAGAGCGACATTCTTGTGCATCACCCCTACGAAAGCTTTGACAGCTCCGTGGAGCGGTTCATCCTCTCCGCCGTGCGCGACCCGCAGGTGCTGGCTATTAAAATGACGCTCTACCGCACCAGCGGCGATTCGCCGTTTGTGCCGGCTCTGGTGCAGGCCGCGGAGGCGGGTAAGCAGGTCGCGGTGCTGGTAGAACTCAAAGCCCGCTTTGATGAAGAAAGCAATATCCAGTGGGCCCAGGCTCTTGAAGCATCCGGCGCTCATGTTGTGTACGGCATTTTAGGGCTTAAAACACATACCAAAATCGCCCTCGTGGTTCGCCAGGAAGAAAATGCCGTACGTTCTTACGCCCATATCGCCACGGGCAATTACAATTCGCGCACCGCGCAGCTTTATACCGATCTGGGCCTGTTCACCTGCCGCGAAGATTTATGCCTCGACGTGGTAGACCTATTCGCATTTTTAACCGGCCGCTCGCTTAAGCAGGACTACCGCAAACTGCTCGTGGCCCCCGTCAACATGCGAAAACGCTTTATCGAGATGATTAACCGCGAGCTTGAGAACGCCCGCCACGGCCGACCGGCGCGCATCGTTGCTAAAATGAACGCGCTCGAAGACACCGAAGTTATCGAATCGCTGTATCGTGCAGGCGCTGCGGGTGTAAGGATTGACCTGATCGTACGAGGCTTCTGCTGCCTGCGGCCGCAAGTGCCGGGCCTGAGCGACAACATCCGCGTCACCAGCGTCATCGGGCGCTTTCTCGAACACTCGCGCATTTTCTGGTTTCACAACAATGGCTCCGATGAGTTCTTCATGGGGTCAGCCGATTGGATGAGCCGCAACCTGAGCCACCGCGTTGAGGCTGCCACGCCCATCGAGCAGCCCGGCCTGCAGGCTCGCCTCCGCGAAATTCTTGAGATAATGCTCCTCGATAACCGCCAGGCATGGGAACTCGGCGGCGACGGCGTATGGCGTAAGCGCCGCCCGGCCGGCGAAGAATCTGACCGTGGAACCCAGCATCGGCTGATGGAGCTGACCCTGCAGCGCAAAGAATCAACAACCCATAAATAAAAGCTATGCCTCGCGTACCTACCGCCTGATGCCCGCCAAAATCATCTACAAAACGCCCATGCCGCACCCCGGCGCTTGCATGCAGGGCCATCCTCACCCGACAATACCGCCATGGTTAAGTTAAATACCCAATGTGATGTTGCCATTATCGGCGGCGGACCTGCAGGACTTATGACCGGCATCTTACTGGCTCGACAGGGGCTGACTGTGCGGATTTTTGAGCGCCAGTGCCATCCACGGCATCACATCGGCGAATCGCTGTTGCCGGCAACTTTCCCCATACTTGCCAAGGCGGGCATCAGCCATGAAGAGCTCGCCAGCCGCTACCAACCCAAGTTCGGCGCCCGGTTTTACGATACTCAAATGGATCGCATCACCACCTTTGGTTTTGAGTCGCACAATACCCCTGCTTCGACGCCATCGCTGCAGGTGCTGCGCGAAGATTTTGACTCGCTGCTCGTTGAGCGGGCTTGCACGGCCGGCTGCCTCGTTCAAGAAAACGCCGAGGTCACCCAGGTAGATTACAAATCCGCCTCAAGGCATCTTACCCTGACGGATGGCTCCAGCTGCGGCTTTAACTTTGTGGTGGACGCCACGGGTCAAAGCTGTATGTTCGCCCGCAAACGCGGCACGCGGCAGCTTGTAGATGGCTTCGGGCATGTAGCGGTTTACAACTATTTTGTTGACCTGCCGCCACACGACCAGCACGACCCGCGTTACATCACCATGTACGTATTTGATGGTGGCTGGGTATGGCTCATTCCGCTGGCCGGCGGCGTTACCAGTGTTGGCGTGGTGCTTTCAAGGCGCTGTGTTGTGCCGGGCCAAACCGCACAAGATCAATTTGATCGCGTGACGGCTACCATGCCACGACTTCACCGCCGACTGCAGGCCGCCAAGGCAACCGCCCCGTTCCGCACCATTGCCGATTACAGCTACCGCGTCACCGAAAAGCACGGCGATCACTTTTTGCTCGTGGGCGATGCGGCCGGCTTTTTAGACCCCATCTTTTCCAGCGGCGTGCATCTGGCCATTTCCTCAGCCGACGCCGCGGCCGATGCCATCGTGCAAACACTTAAGCACAACAACCCTTCCGCCCTGCCGCAGTACGATGCATACATGCGGCGCGGCTTTGCGGTCTTCGAGCGTTTTGTAGACTGGTTTTATCATCGCCACCTGGTGCGGGACCTTTTCTTTATGCCCAATCAGCCGGCCAATATACGCCAGGCTATTGTTGATATTCTCGCTGGCTATGTCTGGGACCTTAACAATCCACTCATCAAAACATTGGAAACCTCGCATCAGGCTGGCAAAACGCAATGCGCAACCGTTTAATTGATCCAGTGGCTGTTACCGGCATGGGAATTGTCAGCAACCAGGGCGTTGGCTGCAGCGCCAACTGGCACAGCATGATTAACACGCACGAGCATTTGGCTCCCTGGCGGCAGCCTTGTGAGCCAAAGCTCGCGGGCATTAACGTCGCTCAAACGCCCGAATTGCCGCGGCCCGACGATTTGCCGCCAACGCTTTGGCAAAGCCTCGCCGGCACACAGCGGCTGGCTGCTATTGCCGCCGACGAAGCGATTCGCATGGCCGCGCTACCAACGCGACCCAAGCGCCGCCCGGAGCCAATTGCACTTTTTATGGCCACAACTGTTTGCGGCATGGACCTTACCGAACAGTTCTATCGGCAGTACCGGCAGCAGCGACAAACCGCCGACATCGCCTTGCTTAAGCGCGTGCATCCATTTGAAATCAACGTGCTGCTGGCCCATCGCCATCGCCTTACCGGCCCACGCTGGTTATGTATGAGCACCTGCGTAAGCTCCGCCATGGCCATCGGCGCCGCCGTAGACTCCATACGCACCGGGCAAACCAACATGGCCCTTGCCGGAGGCGCAGAGGCGCTGTGCGAAGTGGTGCTCTCCGGCTTTAGCGCCCTCAAACTGGTGGCTCCCGAAGGCTGCACCCCGTTTGCCGCCGGGCGGCGCGGCATTACCGTCGGCGAAGGTTCCGCGGTGCTGGTGCTCGAATCACTTGCCAGCGCTGCCGCGCGGCGCGTACAACCCCTGGCATACATTCGCGGTGTCGGCATGACCTGCGACGCCTACCATATCACCGGCCCAGAACCCACCGGCGCGCAACCCATCGCCGCCATGCGCCAGGCATTGCAGCAGGCAGCCTTGCGCCCGGACGACATCGGTTACGTCAACGCCCACGGCACCGGCACCCGCGACAACGACGCCATGGAAGCCCGCGCTCTCAACGCTGTTTTTGGTTCGCGCACACAACCTTTTATCAGTTCCACCAAGCGCCTTACCGGGCATACCTTTGCCTCGGCTGGCGCCATTGAAACAGTCATTTCCGCCATGGCGCTACAGCACGGAGTTCTACCGGCAAATGCCGGCGCCCCACAGGCAGACCCCACGCTGAGCGTAAACGTCATTGCCCAGCCCACAGAACGCCGCGTTGAACACGCACTAACCTGCAATTTTGCTTTTGGCGGCAACAACACGTCCATCGTTATTTCGCGCGGCACTGGCCGAACCTGGGAGACGTTATGACCGGGCAAACATCCGATTGCGCAAATAACAACGCACCCGGCAAGCAGGCGCTTGGCATCCTTTCGGTCGGTATATGCGCCAGCCCGTTTGCCCATATCAACCAGTTTAAGCAATGGCTCGACCGCAACACCCACGCCTCTCAAACAGCGACTGCGGCATCCGAGCCTCAAACGCCAGATATTTTTGACCGCGCTGACCGGCCAACCATCGCCGACGTTGCCGCTGATGCGCTTAGGCAAGTGGCTCCTGCCGCAGCAACCGTCGCAACCGCAGAACGCACCGCGCTGCTGTACTCCAGCGTATGGGGCGACATTCCGGCGACACACGAATATCTTGAAAGTATGCTCGCCGACGCGGGCAAATTTGCCTCGCCAAGAGCTTTTACACGGTCCATCTATTCCACGGCAGCGGCAATGGCCGCCATTGCCCTGGGTATTCATGGCCCCTGCCAAACATTATCGTTTGATTTTGCGCCGGTGGCTTCCATCCTGGGGGCCGCCTATACGCTGCTGGCTGCCGATCGCGCCGATGTGGTGCTATTGTGCTGGGCCGATGAACATTCTCAGGTATTACAGGATTTGCAGTTACTTGCGGCCAATGCCGGCCTGGGGCATGCCGCTCATCGCACCATCCAGCAAACGCTGCTGCATGGCGCAGCGGCGGTAGCGGTGACCCGCTACGATTACGCCAACCTGCTGGCAACGTGTACCACCACCACCCACCCACCCGATAAGGATCTAAACACAACTATCAATCTACCCCACAGCATTCAGCAGGGGCACAGCGCTCTACGCCTTGTCGCGGGTGCTTTACTCGCATCAGGTGGCCAAAGCCTTTCCTGGCTCGACGGGCAGGACCGCGCTACCCGTCGCTGGGTGGAGGTTACCCGCCCCGCACAGTAAAAACATGGCCGAGGTCACGGTGCGGCATTATTTAACAGGTTGCGGCACAAAACGCCGGCAATAATCATCCCCAGCGAATCAGCCCCGGTTCCAAGCGTTTGTTGATATTGCCATGATTGGGCATGATGCGAACCGCATAGCCCTGCTGGCCGCAGTCTGAAGTGTGCAGCGCCCCGGCATACCGATACACGCCAGGATCAATATCGCCGGCGAGCATCATGTCTTGGCATTTGCCATGCTGAATCTCACCATGAGCGTCCAGGCCGCCGTAGTACAGCTCTACTTTGATGTCATCGGGCGTGACTGCACCCAGCTCAACCTCGGCGGTAATTTTGAGTGCTTCGCCCGCCTTGAGCGCCCCATCCACCTCTGCCTTGATGCTGCGAACTTTTACCTGATCCCATGATTTATGCAAACCGGCCTTCCAGTGCGCCAGTTTTGCCGCCGGCTGGCCATGGCTCTCGCCAAGTTTAAAAAATGAATCGCTCGCCGGCAGATAAAATTCCTCGCAGTACTGCTGCACCATGCGGTTGGTGTTGTATACCGGGCAAATGGTGCTGATGGAGTGCTTCATGCGGCGAATCCAGTTGCGCGGCAGCCCGTCAAGCCCCTTGTCATAAAACGTTGGAATGACCGATTGCTCCAGCAGATCAAACAAAATACGACTCTCAATTTCATCCTGGTAGTCGTCGTTGTTGTACTCTTCGCCGGCGCCGATAGCCCAGCCGTTTTCCCGGTCGTACGCTTCGCACCACCAGCCATCCAGCACGCTTAAATTGAGAGCGCCGTTGATGGCCGCTTTCATGCCGCTGGTACCCGACGCCTCCATGGGCCGCCGCGGCGTGTTAAGCCAAACGTCCACCCCCTGCACCAGGTGCCGGGCGATGTTGGCGTCGTAATCTTCAATAAACACCATGCGGCCGCGAACTTCCTCGCGTGCGCAAAAACGAATAATGTCTTGAATAAACCGCTTGCCGCCGTCGTCGCGCGGGTGCGCTTTGCCGGCAAATATAAACTGCACCGGCATATTGCTGTTGGACAACATTCGCAGCAGTCGCTCCGGATTGCGCATCAGCAGCGTCGCCCGTTTGTATGTGGCAAACCGCCGGGCAAAACCAATCGTCAGAGCCTTGGTGTCGAGTATTTCTTCGGCACGGCGCAGGTCCATCGCCGACGCGCCGCGCCGGGCAAGCTGCTCGCGCAGCCGCTGGCGGGCAAACCCAATCAACCGATCTTTGCGGCGCTCGTGCGTTCGCCAAAGCTCCGCGTCCGGAATGCGATCCACACGCGTCCAAAGCGAATGATCGGCGGGCCGATCAACTAAATTTGTTCCCAAATACTCGTGGTACAACCGCGCCATGCCGTCGCCCAGCCATGTGGGTGTATGTACGCCGTTGGTAATATGACGAATCGGAATTTCGGGCACGGGCACCTCCGGCCAGATGCGCTGCCACATCCGCCGCGATACGTCCCCGTGCAGTTCACTTACGCCATTGCAGTGCCACGCCATGCGAAGCGCCAACACCGTCATGCCGAAAAATTCATTGCCATCACTCGGATGCACCCGTCCCAGCGACAAAAACTCATCGAGGCTCATGTTGAGCTTTGGATAGTAATTGCCCAGGTAACGCTCCACAAGATCGCGATGAAAAAAGTCGTTGCCCGCCGGCACCGGCGTATGCGTGGTAAACACGTTGCTCGAAGCAACCAGCTCGGCAGCCTGCGGGAAGGTGAGTTTGTCGCGGTCCATAAGAACGCGGCACCGCTCAACAGCCAAAAACGCCGAGTGGCCTTCGTTCATATGGCAGATGGTGGGCGTAATGCCCAGCGCCGTCAGAGCGCGAATGCCGCCGATGCCCAGCAGTATTTCCTGACGGATGCGCATCTCATGATCGCCGCCGTACAGCCGGGCGGTTATATCGCGATCTTCCGCCCGGTTGTCCGGCACGTTGGTGTCCAGCAGATACAGGCTGACGCGACCCACCTGCACTCTCCAAATTTGCGCCTTCACCTCACCCTGCGGGAAGTCTATGCTTATGCGCACGGGATGATGGTCCGCGTCACGTACAAGCGTCATGGGCATCGAGAAGAAATCGTTCTCGGGATTTTGCTCCTGCTGCCAGCCGTCCATGTTCAGCCGCTGATGAAAATACCCTTCGCGGTACAACAGGCCAACGCCCACCAGAGGCAGGCCCAGTTCGCTGGCGCTTTTCATATGATCGCCCGAAAGCATGCCCAACCCGCCGGAATAAATCGGCAGCGATTCGTGCAGGCCATACTCCGCCGAAAAATAGGCAATCTGCGCCTTGCTGTTGGGGTGATGAATGTTGAACCATGTAGGCGAGGCCATGTAATACCGAAAATCGTTGGCGATGCGTGTAAGGTGCGCTAAAAAGCCTTCATCCTGTACCGCGGCCTGCAACTTCTCCTGCTTCACCAGATTAAGCAAGCGAACCGGATTGTGATTGGTGGCTTCCCACAAGTCAGGATCAAGACGGCTGAACAGGCTTACCGCCTCGTAATTCCACAACGACCAGACGTTGTAGGCCAACTCGTTAAGGGATTGCAATTTTTCAGGAATTGCCGGCACAACCACAAACCTATGTACCGTCGCCATAAAACACCTCGTGTTAAAAAGTTACAGCCAACGCCGGCAACACAAACACAATTGCCCTGCGCGAATAGCTGCCCCCCACTCACCCCTAAACCGCAGCCCAAGGCCAATCAAGGTCGAGATATTATCGGGCCTTGCCGTCGCTTTGCAATTGCATGAGCATTGATTACTCTGCCATGCACTGCCAAGTCTCAAAAGCCCGCAATACCCTGCCACGCACTTTATGCTTAAGCAAATTCAATACCGCTGGAGGCATGGTTGCAACATTTAGATTTTGTATTTTCGCTTATACGTTTTATTTGCATTATTTCCATCCAAAAAAGGGGACTCGCATGTCAAACGCCCACCTACCAACCTCCAGCGGCCGAGAAAACAACGGCCCGCCTCGGTTAACCGCATGTTTTATCGTCAATTTGCGGTGTCGTTCTCGCTTCAATTTATCGCCCGGCCCTCCCCCTAACAGCCGCCACCGCAGTCATAGTTCCGCATGGATGCGCAGCACATCGTCTCCCATGCCGCACAAATCTCACTTTAGAATGAATGATCAACGGCAATTATCAATTTTGCCTCGAATAAAACGGCGGCATTATACCACCACCCGCAGCTTAATCGCGTACACAAACAACTCGGCAACGCTTGCAAACCGTTGGCGATCCTTGGAATTATTGCAAAGCGGCGTAGTTATACACCTTCGACGCGGCGCGTTGAGACGGCTTTTTCAGCATTGACGCCCGCAGCGCTCGCATAGCGGGACTTTTTCGTAGGCCGGCGGGTCTTCATTGGAGTTTCGGTAATTTTATCCCTGGCGCGCGGACTCCCCGTTTGCGGCCGGTGTGGTCGCATTTCATCAAGAGGTATGAGTGGCATGTGGTTTGATCCAGTGGTTTTGGGGCTA
>JAJXZA010000192.1 GCA_021780285.1 Planctomycetota bacterium | reverse complement strand
TAAGCGCACACAGGCATGAAGTGCCGCAACAAGCAGCTGATGAGCTTGCGGCGCTGGTCGAGTCTGCATCCGAAAAAGCCGCTGACAGCAGCGAAGGCGGCACTCCCTCACTTGATCAAATCAGGTTGCCGCTTGCCAAAAAAGACACCCGGCACATTTTGGGCCCTCGCCCGCCGCGCAGATAACACCATATAGCCATCGGTTAAAAACTAAATGATCCGGGCGGTAAGTTTCGTAAAAAGCTGATGATGAATTAACCGCAGATGGCGCCGATAACCGCAGATAAGAAAGGTGATGTTCACCGCAAGGTAACGCAGCGCTGCCTGCGGGCCGTGAGAGAGTAGATTGAGAAAGGAGTAAGTATCCCGATTGGCGGTTCCTTACCGCATCGAGATTTTGCCCTCCGTGGCTCAAGAGAATATAGCGGGCGCTACGCTTGGGTTGGTGCGTGGGTCGCTGCGCTGCCGCGACGGGGTGCTGGTGCAATGGACGGGGTGTTTCTTGTCAGAAAAATCCCGATGCATCGGAATTGCAGGTGTGCAATGCAGTGCGGGCAGCTTGCTTGCGACCCATGCGGGCGAGGACGCCCGCGCTCCCAGGAGTCGCCGTGGAATACGCAAAATATTCCAAGCCGACGGGTATTTGCAAAATAATATGGACGCACCCAAAGCAACTCTCGTCTGACAATGCAGCAACCAAAAGCGTGCTCAGCACGCAAAGGCGGGTTGAGGTTTTGATGGGGCGGGTTGAAGCGGTCTGCGGTCGGAGCGGGCAATATCCACCACGTGCAGGTCCACGCGAGGCATGCCGTTGTACACATCCAAGTGCGGCTCTACAAGTACATCCACCTGAACGCCGGCCGCAAGGCAGGGTTCCAATTCGCCCATTCGCCAGGCAATGCCGCGAAGCTGGCAACCATCGGCGGCAAAATGTAATTGCAGATGTGAGCCTTTAACGATGCGTGGCGGTCGAGCGATGGTGGCGCGCGTAAGTACAAACCGTGGTCGCGGATTGCCATGTCCAAATGGAGCCATGCGATCCAGCGACTGCACCGCCCTGTGCGTAAGCTGGTTTGCCCCAGCGGTGCAATCAAAGTCGAGAGTAGGAATCAAGGCGTGTTCGGGAATGGTGTTGCGGGCAAAGTGCGCGAGCTTCTGCTGAAACAGAGGCAGATTGGTCGGCAGAAGTTTAACTCCGCCGGCGGCCGAGTGTCCGCCTCCTGAAATGATAAGTTCGCGGCAATGTTCTATGGCAACATGCAAATCAAAGCCCGGGATGCTGCGGCCTGAACCCACGAGTACGCCGCTTTCTTCGGTGAGAATGAATGCGGGCCGATGGAAGGCATCCACCATGCGGGAGGCGACGATGCCTACAACGCCGGCATGCCATTGCTTTTCAAAAAGAACAATAGCCGCGGGAAGTTCATCCGCGGCATGCACCATGTCTTTGGCAGTTTGGCTGATTTTACGCTCCACTGATTGTCGCTCGGTATTGCAGCGTTCAAGTTCGTGGGCAATTTTGGCAGCGCGTTCGGCATCATCGGTGAGGAGCATCTCGAGCGCGGCCCTGGCGTGCCCCATTCGACCTGCCGCATTGAGGCGCGGCGCCAGCGAAAAGCCGATGGCGGTGCCATCAATCTTTCGGTTGCTGTAGCCAGCCGCGCCGATCAGCGCTTGCAAGCCCACAAGCGAACTGAAGGGCAACTGGGCTAAACCATAGCGTACCAGAATGCGATTTTCGCCCACGAGGGGCATGACGTCCGCCACGGTGCCCAGAGCCGCCAAGGCCGAAAACTCGATCAGCATGCGTCGCAGGGTTTCGGTGAGCGTAGCGGAGCGGCACAGGGCCACGGCCAGCCCCCATGCGAGCTTGAAAGCCACCCCTGAGCCGCACAAATGTGCGTTGGGATAGGTGCTGCCGACCAGTCGCGGATGAATAATAAAATGGGCTGGCGGCAACGTGGCAGGCAGTTCGTGGTGGTCGGTTACGATTACTGTCATGCCGCGCGATCGAGCCAGCTCAACGGCCGCAGCGCCGGCGATGCCGCAATCTATGGTTATCAGGAGCTTGCAGCCATTGTTGGCAGCATCCTCCACGGCCTTAAGCGAAAGGCCATAGCCTTCATCAATACGATGAGGAATGTAGTAATCCACGTTGGCGCCGACGCTTTTGAGCAAACGCCACAGCATGGCTGTCCCTGTTATGCCGTCAACATCATAGTCCCCAAAAATAAGAATGGGCGATTTGTCGCGTGCAAATGCCGCGATTAGTTCGGCAGCGGGCGTTAGATTGGGCAGCAGTTCTGGCGGATGGAGATTGCGGAATTGTGGAGACAAGAAGTCGGCGGCGGCATTTGCGTCGCCAAGACCGCGGGCCGCCAGCAATTGCGCTACCAAAGGTTCGCATTTTAGTTGATTGGCCAGTTGGGTTAAGGCATCGGCGGGCGGCAGTTTGCCGCAGCGCGGTTGCCAGAGGCGGCGACGAAAGCTGACTTTGTCTGTGCCTGAGATCATTCTGAGGCGTCCTTTCCGTCAGATGGCGGCCTAAGCACGGTGGCCGCGTTGTGGTTGGCAACCTAAGCTATATTGTAACAGTCGTATTGCGGTGCACCAACAACACCGTATGAAGCGTCAGACAGCTACAGCCATCTTCTGGCGCACACAGCCAACGGCATTTGTAAAAATCTCCAAACCATCGGCCTGCGTTGAGCCAGAGCGGCGGGTCCAAGCAGGCCCCTGCAGCAGATCGGCAAAGCGTTCGGGATGCGGCATCAGCCCGAAGACACGGCCCGTTATATCGCAAATGCCGGCAATTGCCTCCGTGCTGCCATTGGGGTTGTCCGGAAAATTCGTTGCCGTGTTGCCTTGTGAATCTACATACCTCAGGGCAATTTGGTGGTTTGCTTTCAGTGCGTTTAGCACGGAGGCATCGCGCGTGACAAAACGCCCTTCGCCGTGAGCAATCGGCAGATGCAACCTCTGGCCGGGCGTAAGCCACTTGCAAAGAGGTGATTCGGCGCGAAGGTGCACCCAGCGATCTTCAAAGCGATTGTGGGCATTGTGGGTAAGCGTTGCTGGATGCCAGTCGTCGGCAGACAGTTGCGGCATGGGACCCGGCAGCAGGCCGGACTTTACGAGCACCTGAAAGCCATTGCATATTCCTATGATAAGCTTTCCGTCGGCGACCCACTGCTGGAGCGGTTGCTTAAGGTGATGAATGAGCTGATTGGCCAGGATCTTTCCGCTGGCAATATCATCACCGTAAGAAAATCCGCCCGGAATGGCCAGTATCTGGTGGCGATTGAATGCGGATGCATCGGCTAGTAGTTGATTAATGTGCAGTCGCGTGGCGCTGGCACCGGCAAGCTCGAAGGCGCGGGCAAGTTCCAAGTCGCAGTTGGTGCCGGCGGTGCGCAGAATCAATACCTTTACATCGGAATTGTTTATCAAGAGTGTGATTGCCTCCAAATGCAGCTATGCCCGTCATGGGGTGCCGCAGCGCGGTACACCGCCATAGCGCGGGCGGACAAGGCAGATTGTAACATCGGTTGGTGTTTGGTTCGAATGTTGGTTTATACGGCGTTGGCATATAGCGGCCGTCCACGGAGTCGCCAGACAAACCACAGAATGGCCCAAACGGCTGCCGTTATAACCACGAACCCTACACCAATCGCTACAAAATGGCTGTTAAGCGTTTGTGCCCATGAGGATCCTGAATGGCGACCGTGCATTTGGGGCGCCAAAAGCCCCCAGATTTCAATAGCCGCAATGCCAAAAGCCATGAGCACGGTGGTGAGCGTCATGGCTACATTGTAGTAATGAGAGCGTGCATTGGACTGTACAGCCCAGCGGCAGGCCGAGAGAATTAGAAGGCTGTCGGCCGAGTCCACGAGCGTCATCCCCGCGCCGAAGAGGAGTGGAAACATCAGACAATACCATACTGGCAGGCCGTGCGCGGCAGCGCCGGCCGCGATGATTAGCACAGCTACTTCGCTGGCGGTGTCAAAACCAAGTCCAAACAGCAAGCCCACCATAAAAACCTTCCAACCGGAGTTTGTATAGCGGTAAGTCCGTCGGAAAAGCCAGGTAAGCAGGCCGCCCGGTCTTCCATGAGCATGCTGGCCCGCATTGGGTGAGCTATTTAATAAACTCCAGATGTTGGCACCACCCACCAGCAGCAAGAGGCCGGCGGAAATAACCCCGCCCAGTAACCCGCCCATGGCCATGAGGCGTGGTAAAGAAGCCTCCGCTTGATGAGCGCCGGCAATGAGTGCCAGAGCCAGCCCCAGCACCACGGTCGAATGTCCCAGTGAAAACTGCAGGCCTACAAAAGCACTGGGTCTTGCATCGGCAACCTGGCGGCGTGTAATTCCATCAATGGCCGCGATGTGGTCGGCATCCAAAGCGTGGCGAAGGCCAAAAGCATAAGCGGCCAGCGCTAACGCAAGCAGCGCCGGGTTGGCCCTGAAAATATATACCGTTACCAACCACATCATTGCGCTTACGCTGGCCAGCAACATCATCATCAATAGACCTGTTCGCCGGGGCGCTAGGGCAACGGCTGCGGCCTGCGAGCTTGGCGAAATGGCTTGAAATGATGGGTTCATGGTTAAACTCCGTTTTTTGCGGACCATCGGAGGTGGTTAATCCTCGTGCTGCTGGCGCTCAATTTCAGTGAGTTGTTTTGGCTGGTGCTTGGAGCGATAAACCGCCCAGCCGATCAACACGGTGGCTGCAACGCCGATAACTGGAGCTATCCATGAGTGTGAGGACAGCGAAAATGTCGCCCCGGCTGGCAGGGCAGCCCTTTCCCATCGCCAGAGAGAGCCATCAAATGGCAACATGAGCGGAATGGCCAGCAGCGCGACCATGTTCATGACTTTAAGCAGTGGGTTGATGGCCGGGCCGGCGGTGTCTTTGAGCGGGTCGCCCACCGTATCGCCGGTAACAGCGGCCTTGTGTCGCTCAGAACCTTTCCCGCGATTGGCGGATGGATTGCGCGGTTCATCTTCGATGGTCTTTTTGGCATTGTCCCACGCTCCGCCGGCATTGGTCATGAATGCTGCCAGAAGCTGACCGGATAAAATCGCGCCGGCCAAAAAGCCCGCCAAGGCGACAACGCCCAACAGAAAGCCAACCAGCAGCGGCGACAAAATCGCCAAAAAGCCGGGGCCAATCAATTCGCGTTGTGCGGTGGAGGTGCAAATATAGACGACGCGGCCATAGTCTGGTTTTTTTTCGCCGCGCCAAATGCGTTCGTCGCGGAACTGTTCACGGCATTCTCGCACGATGAGAAATGCCGCTCGGCCTACGGCGCGAATGGTCATGGAACTGAACAGGAAGGGGACCGCTCCTCCAAGGAGTAAGCCTACGAGCAGTTTGGGATTTGCCACGGAGATCATACCTGAGATGGCGCGGTAAGCTTCGTCGCTGATGCGCGCATGGTCAGAAACTCCGCCTGTGCCAACCAAAGTAATGAACGCAGCATAAAGGCTTACCGCCGCAATAACCGCCGACCCAATCGCCACGCCTTTGGTCAGAGCTTTGGTTGTGTTGCCGGTGGCGTCGAGGTCTGCGAGCACCTGGCGGGCAGAGCGATGATTGGCCTCGCCCATGGCGGCGGCGTCGTAGCCCATTTCGCCGATGCCGTTGGCGTTATCCGCAACAGGCCCGAAAACGTCCATGCTTAAGGTGTTGCCGGCAAGCGTAAGCATGCCAATACCGCACATGGCAATTCCGTAGGCCACGAAGATCGGATTGGCGCCGTAAAATATGAGGCTTGTAATGCTTACGCAGCATGCAAGGATTACCGCAGCGCTGACCGAGCTTTCCATACCGACGGAAAGACCGGTGATGATATTGGTGGCATGACCGGTACTGCATGATTTAACGAGTGATTCAACGGGCGGCTCATGCGTGCCGGTAAAGTATTCGGTAGAAACGTTGAGTACCAGTGCCAGCGTAATGCCAACAAGGGTTGCTTCTGCCGGGCGCATGTCAAGCCCGTGAACTCCAAAATTGGCCCACCATGGAGCTGCGCCGAGAAAGCTTTTGAGATGGGGAATCTGGGCGGTGGCTGCGGCGTCAAATCGCAGGTACCAGAATCCAACGGCGACGAGGCCCAGCGTGCTTAGCAATGCCCCGAGATGATAGCCACGGGTAATGGCTTTCATGGCGGATTGACTGTCGCCCTTGCCGGCGGCGCGGACAGTAAAGGTTGCGATCATATCAGAAGCAACACCTACGGCACGCACCAGCAGCGGAAACATCATGCCGATATGTCCAAAGCTGGCCCAGCCCAGAATCATCGCGGCCACCATGGTGACTTCGTAGCTTTCGAAAATGTCAGCGGCCATACCGGCACAGTCGCCTACGTTATCGCCGACATTGTCGGCAATGGTTGCGGCGTTTCGCGGATCGTCCTCTGGAATGTCCTTTTCGACTTTACCTACAAGGTCGGCGCCCACATCGGCGGCTTTGGTGTAAATGCCGCCGCCAACGCGCATAAACAGCGCCAACAGCGTGCCGCCGAAACCAAAACCGAGCAGTGCTTCCGGCGCTCGGTTTCCGAAATACATGAATATAAGGGTGGCTCCGAGAAGCCCCAAGCCGTCGTTGAGCATGCCGGTGACCGTACCAGTGCGGTAGCCCAACTGCAGTGCCTTGCCAAAGCCCTGTGATGCGGCGGCCGCGACCACCAGATTGCCCTCGGTAGCCATCAGCATGCCGAAGGTTCCAACGGCCATGGAAAAAAACGCGCCCATTAAAAACGCGATGGCCCGGCCGATGGGTAGATTCCATCCCGCGGCTGTATTACTGCTTGCCGTCAATACCAATAAGATGGTGATGATGCCGATCAGTGGCAGCAGCGTATAACGCTGGCGGCGCAAATAAGCCACAGAGCCTTGCCGGATGGCTGTAGCGACCTCTTTCATCTGCGCGGTGCCGTGGTCAGCTCGGCGAATGATGCCTACGAGAAACGCTGCATAAAGCAGGCCTGCCACCGCAATGCCAAGCACCACAAACAGTGCGATGCGTTCGGGTGTGGTAAAGGCAGGCATATACCAGAAGCCGAAGGGATGAAACGTTTCGTGCGACGCGATAGCTGTTGGGGCGGTATTCTGGCTGCTGGTGGGAAAGTGATGTTGGCTCAAGAAAATGTATATAGCCAAAAATATGATTAAAACCAGTGTCATCCACGAACTTTTTGTACGGGCTTTAAGAAAGGTTGCTAATTTGTCTGCAGCCATGGTCGCTGCCTTTCTCCGCACTAACAAATGCGCGGAATGTTCCTGCGCTCGGGCGAACGCTACAGTTCGCGGCCGACGCCTGATTGGCCGCCCCGTCTCCCCAGGGCCGGCAAACGCCATTGTGGGACTTGCGTCGCTGCGGAGCAATGGCTTAAAAGCGTTGCATGATGCATTGCAGAGGTGCCTGTGCAGGCGTTGTAATTATAAAAGACAAGATCACTTTAAAAATAATAGGGCACATAATAGAAATATATAGACGACTACATTATAAATATAAGGCCGTAAATATTGATGATTTGGCGATTGGTGCTAAATGAAAGCACCTTTTTGCTTATGGCGTGGCTTGATGCATAGTTGCAAAGTATGGGATTAACATAGGGAATATACCGATTGTAAATGCCGAGCGCGTAGTAGGCTGATTTCAGGCGATCTCCGAGCAAAATTATTTCTGATCGTGGCCTTTGGCGCACGCTGCAAGACTATAGGTAAAATGCTGATGGTCTATCACAGCATTTATTGTATAGCGTGTCGGTGGATAATCCTGATGTGGTTGGATTTGCATTACGGGTAAGCTGGCTTTCGAGAGTACAGAGCGGCGTGGCTGTTTGTGAAAAGTTTCACGAGGCCAAAGCCGCCGGCTCTCTTGAGGCCGTCGTATGGATCGGTCCTGCACAGCAGCGGAAGGGTTGAGGCGGCGTCGTTGGGTTGTCGCAGGCTGCGTGCAGGGCGTCGGCTTTAGACCGTTCGTGTATCGCCTGGCGAAGCAATGCGGTCTCACTGGCCTAGTACGCAACGATTCGCAAGGAGTCGTAATAGAAATACAGGGATGCCCTGGGTCGCTTAGCCGCTTTCAAGAATCGTTTGCCGTCGCACTTCCGCCGCTCGCACAGGTCGCCAGCATAAGAGAAGCGAATTGCCAGCCCAACATCGCGGAGACGCAATTTTCCATTGAACAAAGCGTGAGCGGCGAGGCACCAACGGCCGGTATCGCACCGGACATAGCATTATGTGAAGCCTGCCGCGCGGAAATGCGTGATCCAGCCAACCGACGCTTTGGCCACGCACTTATCAGTTGCACCAATTGTGGACCTCGATTCAGTATTGTTCGGTCCATTCCATATGATAGGCCTGCTACAACCATGGCCTCGTTTAAATTGTGCGGCCAATGTGCACAAGAATACATGAATCCGGATGACCGTCGGTTTCATGCACAACCCGTGTCGTGCCTTGCGTGCGGGCCGCAGATTGAGTTCATGGACAACGCCGGACGCATGGTGCCGGGCGATCCTGTTGCCACCGCCGCTCATTGGCTGCTGGAGGGCCGCATTCTTGCCATAAAAGGTATTGGCGGCTTTCACTTGGCTGCGCGTGCAGATCGGCCTTTGGTGGTTCATAGACTGCGGCAATTAAAACAGCGTGATGCCAAGCCGATGGCTGTGATGGTGTGCAATGAGGCAGAAGCCGGCAAGCTTATTGACCTGAGCGATAACGGCATTGGTGCACTAACCTCGCCGGCGGCCCCGATTGTATTGGCACCGCGCCGGAGCCGAACGCACATAGCGCCCCAAGTCGCTCCTGGAACCCATCATCTGGGGGTCATGTTGGCGTATACGCCGCTACAGCATCTGCTGTTCGATCGGCTGGGCCACATTCCGTTGGTTATGACCAGCGGCAACATAAGCGATGAGCCAATTGCCATAAATAACCAGGAAGCGTTTACAAGGCTCGGGCCTCTCTGCGACGCGTTTCTATGGCACGATCGTCCCATTATGCGATGTGTGGATGATTCCGTCGTTTTAGATGCCGGACCGGGGAGAGAGATCATGTCGGTGCGGCGATCGCGGGGTTATGTACCGGCGCCAATTAAGTTGGGTGGGCCCAAAGGGTGTATGGGAATTGCCTTGGGGGGTGAACTAAAAAATACTCTCTGCGCGATCACCGACGCGGGGGCGGTACTAAGCGCTCATTTGGGCGATCTGCGGCATCAGAAAGCCTTTATGAACTTTAAGAGCGCCGTTGACGATTTGCTGCAACTGTATGATGTAAAGCCCGCGTTTGTTGCGTGTGATGCGCACCCTATGTATGTCAGTTCGCACTATGCGGCAGAGTTGGCCCGGCGGTATGGGGCCAGGTTAATTCTGGTGCAGCATCACCATGCGCACGCGTGTTCGGTGTTGGCGGAGCATAACCACTCGCAAGAGGCGCTGGCCCTGGTTTGCGACGGGACCGGCTTGGGTAGCGATGGCGGCGGTTGGGGTGGGGAGTTGCTTCGTGTCAGCCCGCAATCTTTTATGCGATTAGGTTCGATAGCGCCTCTGCAACTGCCAGGCGGCGATGCCGCCGCAGTAGACATTCGTCGCAGTGCCTTGGCAATTTTATGGCGACTTTACGGGGTAGAAGCAAGCAATCATCCCATTACCCGACGACTGTTTCCAGAGTCGGCCGAACGTAACATGCTTTGCACCATGCTGCGTCACAATGTGCAATGTGTGCTCTCCAGCAGCATTGGCCGACTCTATGACGGCCTGGCGGCCCTGCTTGGCGTTTGTACGCATAACCGATTCGAAGCAGAGGCCGCCATGGCCCTCGAGGCCATTGCGTATCGCCACGGGCCAACACAGGGCTTAGAGCCTATGTGGAAAATTACGCCCTGGCATCAGGAGTCAGAGCGTTCCAGGCGACAAGAGTCGCAAAGGCTCGACCTCGATTTGTTTTGGCATTACGCAATCGAATTACTGGTGCAGGGGGCCGCACCTGATCGGCTGGCCGCCGAGTTTCACTGGCAGTTGGCGATGGGATTGGCTTCGCTGGTTAAACAGCACGCCGCAGAGACAGGGCTGAGCACCGTGGTATTGGCGGGTGGGGTATTTGTAAACGAAATATTGCGAGACGAAGTAATTGAGAATTTGGAAGACTGCGGTTTAAAAGTGTTGCGCAACTGCGCCGTGCCGTGCAACGATGGCGGTTTGGCTTTAGGCCAGGCTTTCGTTGCGGTGCACGATCCATCGCTAGCAGGATGCTGTAAACCCGCTGAACAGGAGTGTGCTTTATGTGCTTAGCGGTACCAGCACAATTGGTGGACCAGGATGGATCGTGTGGAGTGGTTGACCTGCATGGCAATCGCGTACCTGTCAATACCCTGATGACGCCGGAGGCTGTAGTAGGTGATTGGGTCCTCATCCATGCCGGATTCGCCATTGAGCGATTGGATGCCCGGCAAGCCACCGAGACATGGTCGCTTATTAACGATCTCAAACGAGCCGGCATGCCTGCAACCTCTATGGGTGACGCGGCGCCGGCTGCAGCAGGAGGCGATTATGAATAATGCATTGTCACATAATGCAGAACCGCGCCTGCTGCTGCAACGGCTGCACGCTGCCGCAAAAAATGTGAAGGGACGATTGGCCTTTATGGAGGTATGCGGAACGCACACAACAAGTGCTTTCCGGTGCGGGTTGCACAGCGTGCTGCCGGCAAATGTTCGACTAATCAGCGGGCCAGGCTGCCCTGTGTGTGTTACCTCTCAGGCGGATATAGATCAACTGGTGGGGCTGGCCCGGCGCGACGATGTTGTTTTGTGCACCTATGGTGACATGCTTCGTGTACCCGGCCAGCACAGCAGCCTTGAAAAAATCCGCGGTCAGGGCGGGCGCATTGAGGTGGTCTACAGCAGCCTCGACGCGGTTGCGTTGGCCCAGCGCGAACCGGATCGGCGCATCGTATTCGCCGCGGTCGGTTTTGAAACCACCGCACCAGCTACCGCGGTGGCCATTCGCCGAGCCGAAGAATTGCGACTTAAAAATTTCTCGGCATTGGCCAGTCATAAGACCATTATTCCAGCGTTGCGAGCGTTATTAGAGGATCGCGGTCATCTCAAGATAAATGGATTTTTGTGCCCGGGGCACGTTTCGGTGGTGATTGGCTCGGATGCCTATGTTCCTATTGTGCAGGAGTATGGCATAGCGTGCGTGATCGGTGGCTTTGAGCCAACTCTGCTGCTGGCAGCATTAGCTTGCCTGACTGAATTAGCGGCTGAAGGCAAGGCGGCGCTGGTCAATCAGTATCCGCAGGCTGTTTCTTCACGGGGTAACGGCCGAGCCCAAGCACTGCTGACACAGGTGTTTGAGCCGGCCGACGCACGTTGGCGCGGCATGGGCGTAATTGCAGGCAGCGGATTACGCATACGCAAAGAGTATGAGCGATTCGACGCACAGAAGGTGTTTGCTCTGCCAGTGCTGCAGGACTGTGATCCGAAAGGGTGTTTATGTGGGCAGGTCATAAGCGGGCAGATTGATCCGCCGAGGTGCTCGCTTTTTGCCCGCGCCTGCACACCGGTTAATCCGATAGGTCCCTGCATGGTCAGTTCGGAGGGGACTTGTGCTGCTTGGTTTAAGTACGGCCAAAAGAGAATGGTAAACGATGGTCGCCAGATGCAGGAGGCAGTTTTATGAATTCGGCAACACCGCAGCATTCTGGATTTGACGCATTTGCCGGTCCGAAGTTGCCGCGCATTGTCATGGCGCATGGCGGCGGCGGGCAGCTTACGGATGCTCTTGTTCATCAGCTTATATTGCCTCGCATTGGTAATCCGGCGCTGAATGAGCTGTTGGATGCCGGTTTTACCGCCGATGGCGCAACCGCCATCACCATTGACAGCTACGTCGTTCAACCGCTGTTTTTTCCAGGCGGCGATATTGGTCGGCTGGCGGTAAGCGGAACCGTCAATGATCTGGCGGTTTGCGGCTGTAGGCCGTTGGGCTTGGCGCTTTCGCTGATTCTGGCGGAGGGCCTGGAGCAGCGCACCGTGGACAGGGTGCTTGAATCCATAAGCCGCACGGCACAGGAGGCTGGAGTTTCGATCCTTACGGGCGATACCAAAGTGGTGGGGCAGGGGCACGCGGACGGGATGTATATAACGACCGCCGGCGTAGGCGTTCGGCGCGAAGATTCGCGTTTGAGCATGGGAGCCATTGCTCCGGGCGATGTGTTGTTGATTAATGGCGCTATCGGCGAGCACGGACTGGCGGTGATGCTGGCTCGTGAAATGCCGGAAGTTAAAAGCGTTCTTCGCAGCGATGCGGCTCCTCTCAATGGACTTCTTGATGTGCTTCAGGACGCGGTTCCTGGCGTGGTGTTTATGCGGGATGCGACGCGCGGTGGTCTTGCCGGGGTTTGTGCGGACATTGCAGCGCGGACTCATCGGCAGATCGTTCTTGATGAAACGCGGATTCCAGTGCGTGCTGAGGCCCTGCACGCGGCCGAAATGCTTGGACTTGATCCATTGGACATAGCCAACGAAGGCAAGGTGGTGGTAGTGGTGCGCAGCCGCGACGCGAGCGTTGCGCTTTCGGCTATGCAAAGCCATCCTTTAGGGCGCGATGCCTGCGAAATCGGTCGAGTTGCTGAAATGCGCGATGGCTTATGCGTGCTTCACACAGCCATTGGCGGTCAGCGTATTGTGCAGAAACCCTATGGAGAACAGTTGCCGAGGATTTGCTAAGCCGGTCCTCTTTTAAGGAGAAGTTTATGATGCTTCATGCTCCGCCCGTAACCGCACCGCCCACCAACGACAAGCGCTGGAAGATTGTCGAAACGGTAATGCGTCGCAATGACTTTGAACCCGAAGCACTCATCGAAAGTCTGCACAGTGTTCAGCAGAGCTTTGGTTATCTGGACGAACCGTCCATGCGTTGGGTGGCCGGCGCGCTGCATGTGCCGTTATCGAAAGTGTATGCGGTGGCCACCTTTTACCATTTTTTCTCACTTAAGCCGCAGGGACGTCATACCTGTGTGGTATGCCTGGGAACCGCGTGCTACATCAAGGGCGGTCGTCAGCTTCTGGATGAAGTTGAGCGTCATTATCACGTTCACGAGGGCAAAACCACAGAGGATGGCGAATTGTCGGTGATGGTGGCTCGCTGCATCGGCGCATGCGGCCTGGCTCCCACCACCGTGCTGGACGGACAGGTGCTTGGCAAGAAAACAGCGCCGCAATTGCTTGCCGCGATAGATGAAAAACTCCAAAGAAAGGTAACACCATGAAACCGGAAGAACTGGAAAGCCTCGCGCAGAAAGCTCGACAGCATGATGAGAAATTCGCTCATCACATAAACGTGTGCATGGAATCGGGCTGCACCAGCTCGCAAAGCGATGTGGTGCTCGCCCAACTGCAGGAACAAACCCAAAAACGGGGATGCGCCCAAAGCGTGCGTGTAAAGCCTGTGGGCTGCATGGGGCTGTGTTGCAATGGTCCGTTGGTTCGCGTGGATGATCGGTTGTACCAAAACGTTACACCTGCCGATGCCGGCGAAATTATAGCC
>JAJXZA010000402.1 GCA_021780285.1 Planctomycetota bacterium | reverse complement strand
GCCCGCAACGGCTCAAAATCAGACCAACATACTGCCGCCTGAACCAAACACCGCCGGCCAGAACTCCGCCGAAACACGACACCATCATTACCATCATGTGGCAAGCCGCTCGCACGTTACCCACGAACGCGGCTTCACCATCGAAACACATCATGGCGTATCGCGCCTGGTTGTTTCGAGCGATTTATTGTTTGCCTCGGCCAGCGCACGGCTGCATCCATCCGCCGAGCGAACGCTCCTGCGTGTGGCCCACCTGCTGCGGAGCCGCTATGCCGGTCATCGCATCCTGATCGAAGGCTACACCGACAGCCGCCCCATCCACCACCCCTACAAGAGCAATTACGCCTTGGGCCTGGCCCGGGCTCGCTCGGTTGAGATGTTTTTGGCACGCCATGGTGTGTCGCGCTCCAGAATGCGGGCCATCAGCTTTGGTTCGGAGCATCCGCGTTCGCGCACCGACCTGGCGCTCAATCGCCGCGTAGAAATTGTCGTCCTTCGGCGCTGATGCCGCATGACGACGAACCGCACCCTGTTGTTGCCGGGGCGGTTGCGAATATGTCGGGGCCGAGGCCGGTTGTAAAACCGTCACAAGGCCCCGATTTTTTTGACCCCAGCAAACACCGCCCCGCCGCTGCCGCCGGGCCTGAATAAAGAAATCAGATAAAATCATGCTGGCAATAGTTGATTATGGCATGGGCAACCTTCGCAGCGTGCAAAAGGCGTTTGCCACAGTGGGCGCGGCCGCAAGCATTGTTCGTGCGCCTGAACAGCTTAAGCAGGCCGACCGACTCGTGCTGCCCGGCGTTGGCGCCTTTGGCGACGCAATGCGCATATTACGCGAAACGGGGCTGGCCCAAGCCGTTGTTGACTTTGTCCGCACGGGCCGCCCGTTTCTGGGTATTTGCCTGGGGCTGCAGTTGCTGTTTGAAACTGGTTTTGAAGATGGCCGTCAACCGGGCTTGGGAGTCATTGCCGGCGAGTGCATTCGACTCTGCGTAGATGAGCCGCCCCTTCACCTTAAGGTGCCTCACATGGGATGGAACGCCCTGACATTCCAAAAACACTCGCGGCTGTGGCAGGGGCTTACACCCGGCTGCCACGCCTACTTCGTGCACAGCTACCATGTCAAACCCGCCGATGCGGCGGTGGTTGCGGCCGTCACCGAGTATGGCATACCAATCGTCGCCGCAATTGAAAAGGACAACATCGTGGCCACACAGTTTCACCCTGAAAAAAGCCAGACCGTGGGCCGTATTATTCTCAAGAACTTTGCTGACATTCGGTGAACGATCATGACCCATAACAAAACAGTTGAATTAATACCGGCTATAGACCTTCGCAACGGCAAGGTTGTGCGCCTTCTGCAGGGCGACTACCAGCGCCAGACTACCTACTTTGTGGACCCTGTTGACACCGCCAAATCATTTCAGGACGCAGGTTGCCGCTGGATGCACGTGGTAGACCTCGACGGAGCGCGCGAAGGCCGCCCGCGTAATCTTGAAATTATCGAAAAAATCGTGCGAAGCACCAAACTCAACGTTGAGGTGGGCGGCGGCATCCGCGATGAAGAGGTTATTGAGTATTTGCTGGCCATAGGAGCGCAGAGGCTCATCATCGGCACCCGGGCCATCAGCGACTTCAACTGGTTTAAAACCATCGTTTTCGACCAGCGATTTCGAAACCGCATCATTCTCGGCCTCGATGCCCGCGAGGGCCGCGTCGCCACCCACGGATGGACCAGCCCCGATGCCGACGCTCCGCTCGCCACCGACCTCGCCGCCGGCGTGGACGATTGGCCCCTCGCCGCCATCATTTACACCGACATCGCCCGCGACGGCATGCTCAGCGGCCCCAACATCAACGCCACACGCGATCTTCTCACAGCCGCCAAGCGCGTACCGGTTATTCACAGCGGCGGCGTAAGCACGCTGGCCGATATTGCCGCTCTTAAGCAGCTTCCCATCAGCGGCATTATTGTCGGTAAAGCCATTTACGAAGGACGCCTCAACGTCGCCGAGGCGGTACAATTACTTGCCGCGGCCGCCTAATCGCCCGGCACAACGGCAAGGTCAACAAGGCCGCCTAGGAGAGTTTCGAATGACCAGTGAACACGACTCCAACAACCTGCAGCGACTTGCGGAAGCTATTGTCGCCAGCTATCACGAGCACGAAGATATTCAATATATCGGCGCCACCTGGCTGCCCAATCGCGACACCATCATTGCCTTGCTCCGGCAGTTGCGTGAAGTGCTTTTTCCCGGTTTTTTTGGCCGCCAAAACCTCACTGAAAGTGAGCTTCTCCTGCATACCAGCTCCATGATTGCATCCATGCGCGATACGCTTTTTGACCAGGTGCGCCGCGCCATCCGGCACCGCGAGCAGCGCGGCAAAATACACGACTGCCCCGATTGCGACACCACTGCCGCCGCCCTCACCGACGAATTTCTCGGCTCGCTGCCCGAACTCCGACGCATCCTCGCCACCGACGCCCAGGCCGCTTTCGACGGCGACCCGGCCGCCAGCAGTCCTGATGAAATTATCTTCTGCTACCCCGGGTATTTCGCCATCACCACCTACCGAATCGCCCATCAGCTCCATCGCCTCCAGGTGCCGCTGATACCGCGGATCATGACCGAATACGCCCACAGCCTTACCGGCATAGATATCCACCCCGGAGCCGACATCGGCGAGTATTTTTTCATAGACCACGGCACCGGCGTTGTCATCGGCGAAACCACCACCATCGGCCGCAACGTTAAAATCTATCAGGGTGTGACGCTCGGCGCGCTGTCCACACGCGGCGGCCAGCAACTCCGCGGCAGCAAACGCCATCCCACCATTCAAGACGATGTGATGATCTATCCCAATGCCAGTATTCTCGGCGGTGAAACGATCATTGGAGCCGGCGCCACCATCAACGGCAACGTATTTATCACGCAATCGGTTCCGCCGCACACACGCGTAAGCGTTAAACATCCGGAGTTGCAGTATCGCAACCGTCCGCCGCGCGAGTTTGTGCAGCAGCAACCGCCCGATTTCCAGATTTAAGGCCTGTAAAGAAATAACATGCACTGATATGGCGCAGGAATTTTGGCCGTCGGCGAGGCGCGAGCGACGCGCATACCCCGCCTGGTGGGTCTGTAAGGAGCGAGTAACGAAGCCGGCGGCCAAAAGAACCAGCCAGATCCGTATAGGTTACTTCTTTACAGGCTCTTAGCGGCCGGCTTTCGTTGCCGGGCTGGTAGCGGGCGTATGCGCCGCAGGCACAGGCGGCGAACCTTGCCTCTGTGCCGCTTGGGGCGATTCGACGCTGCGCGTCGCAGGCGCGGTTTGTGCCGCCACAGCACCCAGCAGCGGTGTTAGCGGCGTAATGTTCGGGTTGCCGCGGGCGCCATCTCCCAGCATTTCCTGAATGTTGATGCGCGACAGC
>JAJXZA010000265.1 GCA_021780285.1 Planctomycetota bacterium | reverse complement strand
GCGTATCAACGCCCGCTTTGCCCATGCCAATATCCCACAGTTGGAATCACAGCTTGTGGCCCAGCTTGGTCAGGAGACCGGCGGCCCCGAAGTGTATACCGGGCCTGATATGTACCAGGCCCACAAAGGCATGAACATCACCGATGCCGAATGGAATGCCTTCATGCAGGACTTTGCATTGGCTCTGAAAAAGGACAAAGTGCCCGAACTCGCCCAGGCCCGGCTCATCAGCCTGCTTGAGCCGCAAAAGAGCGAAATCGTCGGCCACTGACCGCCGCCCATCGGCCCAATCTGCGCTCAACTGAAATAAACTGCGCAGCAGCCCGTGGCATTTATGTTGTTACTGTTTGGGAGGCGGATGATGATGTCATCCGCCTCCTGTTTTTTAACCATGGCGCGGCAAATAGGCCCGCAAATCTCTGGATTGTTCATGACCCGCAGTCAAAAGCCTGATACCCTGTTTACCCCCTTTGAGCTTGTAATGGTCATGAGCCATTACAACATTGGCGCCATTTCAGCCGTTGAGCCGTTCAAACGCGGGTCGGCTGCCTCGCCCAAAATCATTCTCACGACGGCATCGCGCGAGTATTTGCTCAAACGGCGCGCCCCCGGCAAGGATGATCTGGAACTGCTGCAGATATCGCACGGTATTCAGCTTCATTTGGCGAACCAGCAGTTTCCACTGCCTCATCTCATTCTCACCGCCGCAGATAATCGCTCCTGGGTGCAGATGGATAAATCGGTGTATGAACTGTTTGAGTTTCTGCCGGGCGAAGCTTTCAATTACGAAAAACCAGCCACCTACAACACCGGCCGCACGCTGGGACTGTTTCATAAACTTACGCGTGATTACCCGATGATACCGGAATATTCGGAACGTGGATGTTACCACGCCAACCGCACCATAGACGTGGCCTTCAATAAAATAAAAGCGATCATTCAGGCCGATAGCCAACTTGCAACCGGCGAAAAAGCGGCCGCCGCCGCCCAGCAGGCGATGTTGCAGGAGGCCTACCACAAGGCCGAGGCCAAGGTGGCCGCGGCCGGCCTGGCAGACTGGCCGCTGGGCATTGTTCATGCCGATTTTCATCCGGGCAACTGTTTATACAAAGGCGAGCATGTGGTGGGTGTCATAGACTTTGACTCATGCCGCGCCCAGCAGCCCATTCTCGATACCGCCAATGCCGCTCTGCAGTATTCCATTCGCCTTGGATCGGGCGATCCGCGCAACTGGAAAGAAAACCTTCATGCCGGGCGGCTCAAGGCCTTTGTCAGCGGATACGAGAGCATTTTGCAACTCAGCGAGGCGGAATTGCACATTATGCCGTCGCTTATGGTTGAGAGCATGATTTGCGAAGTGGCCCTGGGCCTGGCCTCGCGCGGGCAGCTTCGCGGGTTCGGGCCGGCGGCCTGGCTTGAAATGCTCTCTGGCAAAGTCGCATGGATATGCGAACACGAAAAGCCGATCATCAAAACGCTTGACGAGGCGTAAGAGGGCACGGGGCAGTCGGCCGTTACGCCATTGTGAGCCACGCCACATATTCAATATTGCCTCCCTGGCCTTTAAGCGGGCTTTGCACAATGCCGCCGATGCCAAAACCCAAGGCATTTATTTTGGCCGCAGCCTGCTCGAGCGCCGCCAACGACTGTTCCGGGGTAAGTACACCGCGCTGGGTGCGGGCCGCGGGCGTTTCGTAATGCGGCTTAATAAGCGTAAGCACCTGCCCGCCGGGCTTGAGCATGCGGCGGGCGGCCGGCAGTATTTTTTCCTGCGGCGTCCATGCAACATCTATGGTGGCCATATCCACGGGTTCGGGCAAAGTTGCGAAAATTGCGTTGGTGCGTTCCATAACCACGACGCGCGGGTCTTTGCGCAGCTTCCAGGCCAGCGTGCCGTAGCCGGTGTCTATGGCGTATACGCGGGCTGCGCCGCACTGCAACAGACAGTCGCAAAAGCCCCCTACATTACAACCCAGGTCGGCGACGGTAAGGCCGGCAACGGCAATACCAAACGTCTCGATGGCGGCGGCGAGTTTGCTGCCCGCGCGCGAAACAAAACCCTCCACGGTTTTGCCGGGAGGGTCTTTGACAATATATCGCACATTCATGAGGCAACCTAACTGCGGCCAGGATCGAGTCCAATTAACCACCGGGTTGCGACGGCCAGATTTTTGGCACGCCTCAAGAAGCGGTGGCTCCGGCGTACCTGACACAGACGGTACTCCGAGGAGCCGCGCCGCAGAGGGGGACCAAAATGAAACACCTCCCAACCAAGGGCCGCGAGGCCAAGCCGCCTTGTTAAGCCATTTGGGTTCGCCCCGGCCAGCATCAGCGCTGCCGGGGCGCCCGCTTGCATCGCTGCGGTACCATAGTCGCCATGGCCTGATGGCCTTAAGAGCTGGCGGCCTGAATCGCATTGAGCTTGCGGGCGAGGCGACTCTTACGGCGAGCCGCGGTATTGGGATGCAGCGTGCCCTGGTTGGCATTGCGATCGAGCGTTTTAATCGCTGCTGTAAGCGCTGCCTTGGCTCCGGCGGCATCTTTCTTTTCAACAAGCGTTAATACATTTTTAACATGGGTTTTGATGGTTTTTTTACGGTCGCGATTGCGCAGGCGCCGCTTGGCGCTTTGACGAACACGCTTATTAGCAGATAGCGAATGGGCCACGAAATACTCCTAAACGGACTAACCTTTGGCATGGCACAACCAAGGCACATGCCTCCGCCAACACGTTTCAACTCCCGTCGGGGCGGCTTTATAAAGACCGACCGGGAAACCGCCGAACTAAGTAATATCCCACGCTTACAGCGAGTTAGCAAGTGTCGCCGATATTCCGTATTGTGTGGGGTCTGCCAATTTTTCTGGCGTGACGCGATATTTCATCGTCATAACCCATGTTTTTGTAGTGCAAATGCCGTTTGGTATGATTCGGCATGGCCCGACGCCCGATTTATTGGCAGACCCTATTGTGTATGAATGAAAATTTTCCGGGCGAACTTAAAAACTCTGCCAAATATGGCCCAATCATGGCCAAAGCAAGGCTGTTTTCTGAATAAAAGCGGGCGGGAATCCCGATTGCAATCGGGACGCTCCCAGAGCCGCCCGAACAAATTGCCGCCCCTGTGCGATTGTTCAGTTTGTCGTAGCCATAGCCATAGCCGTAGCCGTGGCTGGAGCTGTAGCTGTAGAGCATCGTGGGTCCCAGGGCATGGGCAACCAGGGTGGTTCGGTTGTCTTCGTCAGAGCTGAAGCTGCTGGTGATGCCGTTGGCAAGCTGCCGCGCTGTTATGCGGTTTTGCTGCGCATTGAAGCATGTTGCCGCGCCGTGAGCCGGTTGCGTTGTCTCGTCCTCAAAATTCACAAAATTGTATTGGCGTATGGCGTCGAAGGCTGCAGCGGTGCCAATTTGTTGTAAGTTGGTGTCTTAAAGC
>JAJXZA010000245.1 GCA_021780285.1 Planctomycetota bacterium | reverse complement strand
CCAGGAGCCCTCGCTCCGCTCGTACTCCTTGCGCGAGCGGGCATCCGCACGCGATCCCCCTGGCGGGGGGCCGGTTCCCTGAAGGGAACCGCTTATCGAAGCGCCAACTTTTGATCAGGACTTGACAATCTGGTTCGCCAATTCCCCATCGCGGTAGCGCAGCAACCCGCAGGCCGCGCTGTGCGTTCTGTGGCAAAAGCCGTCGTGAAGCCCCCTGCCAACAGAATCGTCGTGGTGTCGTGCCGCATGTGCCGGTATTCACTTATGCTCATCTATGTTCGAGGTCGTGGCAAGACAAAAATCTGTCTACGCTGCGGGGTGCGCCAATATTGCGGCTTCTCACGTCAATCAGCTTGGCCGCTAACGGATTCTTGGGCATTTACTCTGCGCCTGCGGCCATGGACCGGGCACGCAGCGCCAGGAACAGAGGAATTTCACGGCGACTCTTATCCAAAGCGGCAAAGCGTTTGCCCGGAGGGGGTTGCTTGTGGCTGGTCCACTCTTCTATATGGTCAATCAGCAAGCCTGCCGATCCCAGCGTGTTAATGTACGCCTGCAGCGGACGATGAAAGCTTAATGTCGCTTCGGTTGGTTCCGAACCGGGATGCATCGCAATCGCTATTTTTTCGGAGGTGAGGTAGCGGTCAACCCGACGATATTGGCTTCCGGCCATTTCATCCCAGCACCAACTGCTCGCCCGCGGCACGCGAAAACACGGGTGCATCATCACCACAACAAGCACTCCACCCGGCTTGAGCTTTTGGCGGCAACCCTGCCACACCGGCGAAAGCGGCGTCATGTTTTGAATGGCCAACACGCAAATCGCCGCGTCAAAGCTTGTGTTTGCAAGCTCGGTGATTTCACCAAGCTTGCGAGCATCACCCACCACATGGTGCTCCAGGGACGACGTGCATCTGTGCCGGGCGGCTTTAACCAGTTCGGGGGCCAAATCCACGCCGGTAACTTCCAGCCCCTGCTCGCTTAAAGCGCGGCAAAGCACGCCCTGGCCGGCGGCAATATCAAGCACGCGGGCGGGTGGGGTTAAATTAAGCAAACGCATGACGCCGGGAATAATGACCTTTTGGTGATGGCTCGATCCGGCATCTCCAACAAGTTCATCGTACCATTGATTGACGTTGTTCCAGTCTGAACGTGGGGCGGCGGCTTTTTGTGAGGCTTTATTCAAATGTTTGTGCGCCATGATTTCCTGCCGATATCAATATCATACTGTTGAGCTTAGAGCCTGTTCCGCCGGTCGTAGTGCGGTGCGATCCACCTCTTCGCCCGAGCCGGCCGGCCGCAGCATGGGCCGATATCGGTTCGCGAAGAGCGCTTCTAGAATGGCCAGTATAAGCACCAGGGCCAGCACGCCCGGTTCCAGCGATGAACCGTGAGCGGCCTTCTGCAGTTCTTGCAAGAGTTCCTCGGCTGTGGCGGCGATGTAAACGTGTTGCCCCTTGGGCGCTTCACCGGCGATTACCTTCGCCGCTACGGGGCGAATCGCAACTTCCTCCGATGGTGGATTGACCACAAAAATGCCGCTCTGTTTATGATCGAATGTTTGCCAATGATAAATGCCTGTCTGCAGTGTGTGCGTAAAAAGCCACTGGGGGCGTCCTTCGGCGGTGAGCGATGCTTTGACATTAATGGGCAGCGAACTGCGCGGCGGCCGCACATTCACCGAAAGGTCGGTTGGCGTGCCTGCTGCCACCGGTATAGCAACGATCTGCTGGGGTTGGTAGCTGGTGTGCAGCGACGATCCGGCTGCACTACCCAAGGCAATCCGAACCATCATGGGCAAAAAGGCGGAGGTGCTTGCAAAGTTGGTCCAGCCGCCGCCAGGGGTGCTGAAAAAAGTATAGATGCGGCCCTGTCCCTGCTTTTGCCTGGTTAAGAATAAGCCGTCATCATCAAGTTTGGAAAGTGTGCGTCCGAATGCCGGGCTGTTGTCGGCCAAAGCCCAGCGCCCTACGACTACGATTCGTCGAAATGGATCCTGATTATCATAAAGATTGGCGAAAACATGGCTTTTTAAGTCCACCCAGCTTACGTTGTTGCCGGCTGGTTGCGACACAGGCCCCTGCAGGTCTCCCGGCAGCAGTTGGCGGGTGTTGGCCAAAACCTGATTGTATTCACTTGCGTTTACCGCCGGACCAAGCAGCCAGCAAATGCGCCCGCCTGCGCTTACAAACGAGTGCAATTCATCGGCCATCGCCGGCGAAATGCTCGGCACATCGCACAGGAATATGGCTCCGTAGCGCGATAAATTAAACTGCGAAAGGCTTGCTGCGCTGGCATACGTTGGCTGCACGCTCCAAAGGGGTTGTCCTTTGCTGGCTGCGGTTGTCGGGCCAAATGGGGCAAGGGCCGCATCCACATAAAATGCGGTCGAATCAGATGCCATGAGCGCCGATGGCCCCAGCACCAGCACCTTCACCTGACTTGCAACATGCAGTGCCAGGCTGCGGCTGTCGGCCCAGGGCATGGCATTGCTCGGCACGACCAATTGCAAAGTAAAAACATGGTCTCCGGCTTGGGCCAACTTGTACGCGAGGCGAAGCGTGCCTTGCGATCCGGTTGCACCGCTCGGAGCCAACTGAACATGTACTTTCGAGTCGGGTTGCGCCTGACCATCTACCTTCAGCACAAAATCGGGAACGACCGCAGTTTGCCCGTTGTTTACCGCTTGTGCTTTAAAGTAGATGGTGCTGCCCACCACGGCCTGGCCGGAGCTTATGGCCAGCGACCGCACGCCAACGTCATCGGGTGTTGTGGCCGCCGCCTGCGGCATGAGCACAAGCTGCAGATTGGGGTCTTTCTTAAGCGGTGCAAAGGCTTGCAAATCGGTTGCGGCCGGGCCAGCAAAGTCCGAAATAATGACCAGTACATGGTTGGGTTGATCGGCGCTTCTTAGCAAGTCCACAGCGCGGCGAACAAGCTCCTGCATTGGCCGGGCTTGGCCGAAGCTGCTGGTTGTATTGAGCCGGCCCAGCACACCAACGCGGTTGGTGGTAAGGTGGTCAGCCACCGGCTGTCGGCCGGGGTTGGTAAGCAATACCGCGAACTCCGCCGGGTTGATAACCTGCGTAAGAAGCTCGCGCGTGACCGCCAGCGACTGCTCAAGGCGGGTGCCCGTGCCCTGCTGCATCAGCATGGATTGCGAATTATCGAGAATGATCACGCACGCTGTCGAGTCGCCATTAAACGAACCGCCCGAACTCGGTAAAATCGAATCGGTTGAAAGGCCGAACAGGGCAAACAGCGCCGCCAGCGCACCCACCAGCAATAGCAATGCAGACAGCGCTGTGCCAAGGGTGCGTTTGGCCCTGGCCGGCCCTGCTGTGGTGCTGCTGCCGGAGGGGCTTTGCCCCTGGGTTTCCGCTGCGGGGGGAGCTTTGCGTGATTCCAATGCCCCGGCAAATGAAACCGCCATAAGCGCCATCAGCGCTATGCCGCCCAACATCAAAAAAATAAGACCATATGCCGTCAATGGGCTGCCGCCGTGCACAAGCGGTCCGGCAATGGCCATGGCGATCAAAGCAAACACAGCCATGCGTAAAAGCAACAGTAACCAATGCTGAAGTTGCCGCCGGCGGGAGGTTTTTTGTGCCGTGATGCGCAGGAACCGCAGCGTTGGAAACTGTACCACAGGCGAACGCACCCGGTTAAGCAGATGCAGTATCACCGGCACACCGGCGGCGAGAAAGCCAACGAGCATCAGCGGGTCTGAAAAGTTGATGGCTGCAGGGACTAAAATGTTGTCAATAGATGCCAACGCTAATCCTTCTGTATGAAACCGTTGCTTTAGCCGGGGGCCTTCGGGGCTTTGCAGCCCCGTTGCCAAACCGTTGTTTGGCCGTGCCTATCGTCGGCTGGTGCGCTGTAACAAATCTCTTATTTGTTTGTCCCAGGGCACGTCGGTGTAGGCGGTAACGTAATCTATGCGGAACTGGCCGCAGCGTGTTTTGAGCATGTCTAAAAATGCCTGTACTTCACGGCGATACTCATCGCGAATGAGTTTGGGGTCTATCTGCAGTCGCGAGCCGTCCTCCATATCCTCAAAGGTGATCGGGCGATTATAAGCTAGATCGGTCTCGGCGCGGTCGAGCACCTGAATAAGCACCAATTGGTGGCGGGCGTGTCGCAGATGTTGCAGGGCGGTGATGAGTTTATCGGCGTCATCAAAAAAATCGCTGATTACAAACACCAGGCCGCGCCGCGGTATTTTGTTGGCCAAAAGATGTAGTACGCCAGAAATGTCGGTGGTGCGGCCGGGCGTGAGTTTCTCAAGGCTTATGAATATCTGATGCAAATGCGAAGGGCCGTTACCCTGGGGTATTTCGAGTTTAATGGCCGAGTCAAAAGCCATCAGGCCCACCAGATCCTGCTGGTTTGAGAGCATAAAGGCCAGCGATGCCGCGAGAGTGGCGGCGTATTCAAACTTGGTGACGTGCTCAAACTTTTTGCCGCCGGGGCCGTTAAGCGCGGCGGTGCCGTACCGCATGGAGTTGGAGGCATCAAGGCAAATGGTGGCCCGCAGATTTGTCTCCTGCTCGTACTGCTTGATGTAGTAGCGGTCGGTTTTGGCCAGCACGGTCCAGTCGAGATGCTTAATTTCATCGCCGGGCACATACTCGCGGTGCTCGGCAAACTCTATTGAAAAGCCTTTGTGGGGGCTTTTATGCAATCCGGCAAACACGCCTTCCACCACGCCGCGCACGGTTATTTCCAGCCGACGAAGCTGGGCCCCCTGTGCGGGTGTGAAGTATTTGTATTGTTGTCCGGGCATGAAGCCTCACATCAGGTGGTTATAGTCTTTGCAGCCATGTCGCATGGAGGGGCCTTATCCGCAGCCAGCCATGTGACGGCCATGGACCCATAGTTTAACCGCCGGCAAATCATTGTGCCTATGGGCAGGTCGTCGAGTGGGTTGTCCACCGAGTGCCGCACCACAAAAAGCCCCGTCGGCTCCATGGCGGTATGGGCAAGCGCGAGCACCAGCGAACTAACCCTGACCCGTCCGGCCGGGTCGGCCAAATGCGCATAGGGCGGGTCTATGAATGCCAAACGCAACCTGCCGTGGTCGCTGGCGCCCGCTGGCGCCCGCAAACGGTCGCTGACAACGGCGGGTGCGTGTGCCAGCGAATAGGCATTCATGGCCAGCACATCGTAGTGCGCATGTATAACGCCCAAGTGCCTCAGGTTGTTGCGTAGTGCCTGCAGGGCATCGTAGTCCTGCTCAATAAATATGGACTTTGCCGCCCCGCGCGAAAGGCACTCTAAGCCCATGGAGCCTGTCCCCGAAAAACAGTCGAGCGCGTTCATATCGGTAAAATCCAAGGCAACAACGAGGGCATCAAAGAGCGATTGCTTGGCTCGGTCGGTAATGGGACGCGTGACATTGGACTTGGGGCCTATAATGGTGCGCCCGCGATATTTTCCGGTAATTATTCTCATTTAAGTGAACCTCGCATAAGTCGCCAGCCATCAGCAGATCGTGCCTCTTGAGCCTGCGCTGTCAGCGGGGGCGTTTGGCCTGCTTCCAATACTTTCTGGCCACAGGCAGCATGGTCTGTACCAGCGCGGAGGGAATACCGTCCTTATCATCAAAGGGCGTGTCGGGCAGTGTCGCTAAAAGAGGCACCCCTGTGACTTTGCCCAGCGAGTCGGTGCTGGTCATGGCGCCGAAATCTGGCGTTGCGGGCCGACGATTGGCCACAATGCCAAAAATAGGCACGCGGCTTTGCCTTACAGCCTGCACGGTCAGCCAGGTATGGTTGATGGTGCCTACATAGCACCCGGCGACAATCAGCACCGGCAGGCCGATTTTGGCCGCCATATCACCAATAGCAAATGGGGCCGCGGTATCTATCGGTACCTTCCAGCCGCCGGCACCCTCCACAAGCAAAATATCGCAGCGGCTCTGCCAATATTCTAAGGCTGCGGCAACACGTCGCCAATCGGGCTTGCGGCGTTCCATTCGAGCCGCAAGATGCGGCGATACCGGTACGCAGTATCGAATGGGACTTAGCACCGGCAGAAGCGAATCCAGGTTGTTGGTTAACCCGGCGGCCCGCGCGAGTATGGTGGCGTCGCTGGCAATAAGGTCATCGTTGCCCGTGGCCTGGCCGCCTGCGTGGTCTGGACGTACCGGGCAGCCGGTGTTGATGGGTTTACATACGCCGACGACAAGGCCGAGTTGCCTAAATGCCGCGGCCAGTGCGGCGGTAATTGTGGTTTTGCCGATATCGGTGCCGGTGCCGGTTATAAACAGGCCCACTCCGCGGTAGCGCTTAATAATCTCGGACGCAGGATACCGCTTGTTGCCAGTGGTTGCTTTGTTCATGCATGTTCCTTTGCAAGATTCGTAATAATTTTTGGCAGCTGTGCCATGACGTTAACCACCGCCTGACCCAATTGCGCTATGCTCTGTTCGCTGGCCGCAAGCGGCGGCATAATTACAAGCGTATCGGCAAGCGGTCGCAGAATGACGCCTTCATCGCGCAACTGGGTGCAAACCGCACCGCCTACCCGCCAGTTTGAGGGAAATGGCGTCCGCGGCTGGCGCGACGCGACAAGGTCCACCGCGGTCACCAGGCCAAGCTGCCGGATATCTCCAACATTTGGGTGCTGTAGCAGCGGCGCGATCTGTTTATGCAGCAGCAAGCTCATCTTACCTGCATGCTCAAGAAGCTTATTCTTTTTAAATAAATCAAGCGAGGCCAAAGCAACCGCGCAGGCCAGTGGGTGGCCCGTAAATGTATGGCCATGAAAAAATGTCTTATTTTCCCGTGGGTTGGCATAAAAAGACTGATAAACGCGCTCCGACGCAAGTGTTGCGCCCAGCGGCATGTAGCCAGCCGTAAGACCCTTCGACAGGCACAGCAGGTCCGGCTCAAACCCCTCGTGCTCGCAGGCAAACATTGTTCCGGTGCGGCCAAAACCGGTCAGCACCTCATCGGCAATCAGCAGAACGTCATGCTTCGCGGCGAGCTTGCTCAAGGCGGTCAAAAAGCCGGGTGGATGCATCAACATGCCGCCGGCGCCTTGAACATGTGGTTCAATAACAATAGCGGCATATTCATCGCGATGTTGCACGAGCTTTTGTTCAACATCGGCAAGCGCCTGACCAAAGAAACGGGCTGATGCCTCAGATGGCTTGGCGGCTGCGGCGTTGAGCGGCGAAAACGGCTCCAGCACCGGTGGGTTCACCCGGTCAACCGCAAAGCAAAGCGGACTGAACGTGCGATGAAAAAGCTCAATGCCCCCCAGCGATACAGCTCCGAGCGTATCGCCATGGTAAGCGTTGTCCAGGGCGATGAATCGTGTGCGCCTGCTTTGGCCGCAATTACGCCAATATTGAAAGGCCATTTTGGCGGCAACCTCCACGGCGGTGCTGCCGTCATCGCTGAAAAAAACGCGCGACAGGCCCGCGGGCGTAATTTCGGCGAGTCGTTTAGCAAGTAAAATGCTCGGTTCATTGCATAGCCCCAGCAGGCTGCTGTGGGCTATTTTGGCGAGTTGCTCACGCACGGCCTGGTCCAATTCAGGAACGCAATGGCCGTGGACGTTGCACCAAAGCGACGAAACGCCGTCAATGTAGCGCCGGCCGCGGGAATCAATCAAAAACTCCTTTTCTCCGCGAACGATCACCGGCGGGTCGCTCTTTTCGCACCACGACTTCATGGGCGTAAACGGATGCCAAACATACTGGCGATCCCATTGCAGGAGTTCTTCGGTGGAAAATGTGCTGTGCTGCATGTTCGGTTTCGGTGTAGTCCCACATCGGCCCGGCCGGCATTTCAATGGCCTGCCGCATCGGCGATTGGCAAACCGCCGCAATGTTCACCATGGCATTATAATATAGATGTGCATCAAATGGCGATGGGTGAGTAAACAGTCGCCTGTTTTCGGCGCAGGCCGTGGAATTTGCTTATGTCAACACAAGATAATCAAAGTTCAGAGGCTCGCCGCGAGCCAGAAATAGCAGCGCGTTTACGTCGGCTGCGCCATGCCATGGTGCGTGAGCAAATTATCGCTCGTGGCATCACCAATGCTCGGGTTGTGCGTGCGATGGCGCGTCTGCCGCGCGAGCTATTTCTTTCGGATGCCTTGATGGATGAGGCCTATTCTGATGGAGCCTTACCCAGCATGGACGGCCAAACCATCAGTCAGCCTTATATCGTGGCGCTGATGACGGACAGGCTAAGGCTCGAACCAAACCATCGCGTGCTGGAAATCGGCACCGGCACCGGCTATCAGACGGCTCTTCTGGCAATGCTGTCCAAAAGGGTATGCACCATCGAATGTCACGCCGGCCTTGCAGCCCGCGCAAGAGATTGCCTTGAGCGCCTGAATCTTAAAAACATTGAGTATCATGTGGGCGACGGCGCTTTGGGCTGGCCTGATGGTGGGCCTTTTGACCGAATAATAGTCTCCGCCGCAACCGAGCACCCGGCGGCGCCGTGGCTTTCGCAACTGCGGGCGGGAGGCATCCTCATTGCCCCCATCGGACGCGCCAACGATGTTCAAACACTTACCCTGTTTCGCCGTGGTGGTTTTGGGTTTACAAGTCATCCCATTATTCAGTGTCGCTTTGTGCCGCTGGTTTAGGGCATCTTGCAAAACATTGACGTGCGCTGGCAAGATTGTTCGCAGGTCTTACAAAGCGGGGCATGGGTTTGTGCTGTGCGCCGCCTGATGCGAAGCGGCCATTGCAGGCATTGCTGCATGGCGTCACAATGGGCGCTATGGATGCAACCAGCGCAGAGCAACAGTCCGGGGCGTCGGCCGTAGGGTCTCATCAACCGTTGGTCGGGAGCAAAGAGGCCGCTGCGCTTGATCAGCCCATGCAGTTCCTTAAGGGTGTTGGCCCTGCGCGCGCCAAGGCTCTGGAGGAACTGGGCATTGTGACATGTCGCGATTTGCTCGATTATCTTCCGCGCGACTATGAGCGCTTTGAAGGCCAGCAATCCATCGGGCACCTTGCGCCGGGCGAGCTTGCCGCAGTCGAAGGCGAAATCATCCAGACGCGAATAATTCGGCGGCGGCCTATGCGATTCGAAGCCTTGTTGGATGATGGCAGTGGCCGCTGCATTCTGGTGTGGTTTAATCGCTGGGGGCTTGAGCAGCAAATTCAGCCGGGTGTGCGCATCAGAGCGTCCGGCAAGATAGGGCTGTTTCAGGGGCGGCTGCAAATAACTCAGCCCAAATTCGACCTGATGGAAGCCGCGCAGGATGCACCTCGCCAGGCTGCACGCATCAATGCGGTGTATGGCGGAACGGCCCGGCTGGGCGGCCAGGTCATTGCTCGCATTGTTGCCGAATGGCTCGAGCCGCTGTGTCGCGAAGTTGATGAATGGTTTGCCGAGTCGTGGTTGCAGGAACGCAAGCTTATGACGCGCCGGCAGGCGTACCAGCAATCGCATCAGCCGCGGTCGTATCCGGAGGCCTATCAAGCCCGGCGCACTCTCGCCTATCATGAGTTTTTTCTCTATCAATTGGTCATTGCGCTTAAGCGGTATCATCTGAAGCATTTGCTTACGGCCAAGCCGTTGCGGGTGGACGACGAGGTTGATCGGCGCATCCGGAGGCTGCTGCATTTTGGCCTCACTAAGGCGCAGGAGAAGGTGATTGCTCAAATCAAGGCCGACATCAGCCAGCCGCGGCCGATGAACCGCCTGCTGCAGGGCGATGTCGGCTGCGGAAAAACGGTGGTGGCGCTCTTTGCCATGCTCATGGCGGTTGCCTCGGGCGGGCAGGCGGTATTGCTGGCGCCTACCGAACTGCTGGCCGAGCAGCACTACTTTACGCTTGGCCGTTACCTCGCCGGCAGCCGGGTGCAAATAGGGCTGCTGGCCGGATCGGTCGCAGCGACCGAGCGTGCCCGTGTGCTGGCAGGCATACAGGATGGCTCGATGGGGCTGGTGGTGGGCACGCATGCGGTGCTTGGCGAGCATGTTGCCTTTAAAAACCTCTGGCTTCTGGTTGTGGATGAACAGCATAAGTTTGGGGTGCGGCAACGCGGCTCCATTCGCGAGCGTCATGCCGGCGTGCATACCCTTGTGATGACCGCCACGCCCATTCCGCGCACTTTAGCCATGACGTACTTCGGCGACCTCGATGTTTCCGTTATTGATGAATTGCCGCCAGGCCGATCTCCAATCGTTACCCGATCCATCAACCAGTCCCTGCGGCCCAAAGCGTACGAGTTTCTGGTGAAGGAATTAAACCGCGGCAGACAGGCCTATATTGTTGCCCCGGCCATCGAAGAAAACATTCAGGAACTGGCTTCAGTCGAGTCGCTGGCAACCGAACTTCGAGCAAACTGGCTGGCGCAGCATGCCATTGGTGTTATTCACGGTCGCATGGACAAAGCACAGCGGCAGGCCCTCATGGAGGCGTTTAGAGCTGGTGAGGTGCGGGTACTCATTGCAACCAGTGTTATTGAGGTGGGTATTGATGTGCCCAATGCTACCGTTATGATTGTGGAGCATGCCGAGCGATTCGGCTTGTCTCAACTGCATCAATTGCGGGGGCGGGTGGGGCGCGGCGATCAGCGATCTTATTGTGTTTTAATTGCCGACGAGGATGCGGCCGCCGGTGAAAAAAATCCACGATTGGCGGCCATGGTAAAAACGTCGAGTGGTTTTGTTATTGCCGAGGAAGACCTGAAAATTCGCGGCATGGGCGAAATTGTCGGCACGCGGCAAAGTGGACGGCCCGATTTTCACCTGCCGGAGCTGTTATTCGATGAGGCGTTGTTATCGCTTTCACGGCAGGATGCTTTGGCTTTGGTGCAGCGCGACCCGCACCTGATTGCACCCGAGAGCCGCGTGCTCCGCCAGGCGATGCGGCGCCAATATGCCGATATGCTGTGGCTTGCGGATGTTGGCTGATGGTGGTCTTCGGCCGGGGCCGCGTGATTTCAAAGGAGCAATAGCGGCGTGAAATCCTCTGCGATCGGTTTGCTCGACTCCGAAATGCTTCGCGTGCTTTCGCCATTGCGCTTAGCAGGCCATCGCAGCATGGCTGCCGCACAAGGTCGGCGGCTCGCGGGAAGCCGCGGCGCAAGCCTTGAAATCGCGGACTTTCGCCCCTACGTACAGGGAGACGACATTCGCTTTTTGGATGTTCACGCTTTAGCTCGGTTTGATCAGCCTCTGCTGCGGTTATTTATGGATCAACGCGCCATGGCGGTGCATATTTTTGTGGACGACACGCCCAGCATGCGCGTGGGCACCGGAGAAAAATGGCTGCGGGCCTGCCAGCTTGCCGCCGCATTGGGTTTTGTGGCGCTGAATGGGGAAGATCGCCTCTCCCTCTACAAACTCTCGGTACACGATGGCGAGAGCTTAAAGAAAAGTCTTCGCTCGCTTGCGGGTACGGCGTGCACAACGCGCATGTTGAAATGGCTTAACGCGCCGGCCGAGTCAACCGGCCCCATTCATCCCGGCTTCATCGGTCGTTGCCTTGGGCGTGCGGGGTTTGGTGCATCGGTTGTAATCAGTGATTTTCTCGATGATGCCGATTGGCGCGGCATGCTCCGGGGGCTGCGTGCGAAGGGCCAGGATGTGATTATGCTGCAGGTACTGTCTGCCGAAGAATTGAATCCGCAACTTTCAGGCAGCATGCGTTTGCGCGATGTCGAAGGCGGTGTCATGCGATCGGTGAATGCATCAGACACGACGTTGTATAAGCGCAATATACAAAGATGGATGGACTTGTTGCGTGCTGCGGCGCAACAAATGGGAGCGAGCTATTGGCTGTGCAACACCGGTCAAATGACCGCGCTCGACCTGATTGGACTGATGCGTCGCGCGGGAATCCTGACATGACCTGCAAAAATAATAATTTTTCTGTTGCCAAAATGCCGCTGGTGCCGATAACTTACGCATACGGACCAATCACATGCTGAAATCCGAAAGGGGGTGATACGCATGGCCGCAAAGAAAAAGAGCGCGAAGAAAAGCGCCAAGAAGTCGTCTAAAAAGAAGAAGTGACGACGCTGCGGTTGTGACGTACACAACCGCCGGCCGCTCGGCTGATAACGCCGTGGCCATTAAACCTCGCCGACGGGCATCAAATGAGCATGCAGGTCGGCGAGGTTTCTCTATTTTTGCCTTGCCCGATGCGTGCCGCCGCCGCCTGCCACATGGTTCACGCATCAAATCAATTATTTTGGTTTGCTCACAGGCGGTTGTCTTTGCCAACCGGGTGTGTCGGGCGGTTTTGCAGTTAAGACTAATCGTTTACACTTAATGCCATGAGAAAGATTGCTTTGTTCAATCAAAAGGGCGGCGTGGGTAAAACCACCACCACGGTAAACCTGGGCGCCGCGTTGGCGGCGGCGGGCAAACGCGTTGTGCTGGTGGATATGGACCCGCAGGCTAACCTGTCGTTTCACCTTGGGTTGGATCAGACCAAAGTATCGCTTAATACCTATCAGGTTTTATGTGAGGGCATATCACTGGCCGCAGCCTGTGTGGAGGTGGCGCCTAACCTGCTCGTCGCACCGGCAACCACCGACCTTGCCGGAGCCGAAGTCGAACTCGTTGAAGCCGCACAACGTGAACTGCGCCTGAAGGCCGCCGCGGAGGCTGCGCCATTTGCCGCTGACTATGTGCTTATAGACTGCCCGCCGAGCCTTGGGTTGCTCACGCTGAATTCGTTGTGCTTTGCCGACGAAGTCATTATCCCTCTGCAGGCGCACTTTTTGGCCCTGCAGGGAATGGCGCGATTGCTTGAAACATGCCAACTCGTACAGCAGCAGCTCAATCCGCGGTTGCGTATTTCGGGCGTGTTGTTCTGTCAATATGAGGCTGCGCCTCGGCTTTCCGGCGAGGTTGCTGAAGAAGTAGAAACGTTTTTCGCCGCCGCCCGTGCGCAGGATGTCCCATGGAACCGTACCCGCGTATTTGATACACAAATTCGACGGAACATTAAACTCGCTGAAGCGCCAAGTTTTGGCCAGAGCATCTTTCATTATGCCCCTTCAAGCGCCGGCTGTGCCGACTATGCCGTACTTGCCGAAGAAGTTATGAAAATGAGCGACGCCGCCCCTGTCGGCGAAGCGCCCGGCATCACCGCAAATCAGGAGCCTGCGGTTGAACAGTCCATAACGGTTGCGATGGTGGAGGCCCCGGCCGCCAATCTTGAAACACAGCCTCAATGATCACCGGAATTGAACGCCTTCGCAGGGTACGCCTCCGGAAAGTGCCGCGTCTGGTACATGCCTCTCTGCCCGGCGGTGTGGCGTCATGCAAGCCTAACGCCCCGGCCATACGTCGTTCCATGTAAAACCTTCACGTACTGTGAGGGCCAGCAGCAGCGTGCGCCTTTCATGCATACCGGCAATTGCCTTGGCAAAGAGTTCATCGGCGGCTACCGGTATGCCCGCCTCGCGCAATTCCGCAAGCTTTGGCGCGGGCGGCAATTCGGTTGGTTTAACCACAAACGTGGTGCGCAGCGTCTGAAGATATTCAGTAATAGCCTGGCGCACGGCGCCGAGCGACGGCAGATCAAGTCGGCACCCGTCCGCCATACCGCATTCCAGCACGGTAATGACCTCGTCAATAATGGCGATGTTGGGGCC